>DASUGV010000177.1:0-8109 GCA_036273835.1 Rhodocyclaceae bacterium | reverse complement strand
TCGTTCAATCTGGCGCCGGAGGTTTCGCTGTCCGCGGCATCGGATGCGATTCGGCACGCCTTGGGAAGTATCGGCGTGCCTACGTCCATTCACAGCACATTCCAGGGCACGGCAAAAGTATTTGAGACCATGCTGCGTAATTTGCCGTGGCTGGTGCTGATCGCCATCTTGACCGTCTACATCGTGCTGGGAATTTTGTATGAAAGTTTTGTGCATCCGTTGACCATTCTGTCCACCTTGCCGTCAGTGGGCGTCGGCGCTTTTCTTGCACTGCTGGCATTCAAGATCGATTTCACCGCGATCGCCTTGATCGGTGGCTTGCTGCTGATCGGCATCGTGCAGAAGAATGCCATCATGATGATCGACTTTGCGCTGGACGCGCAGCGCGGCGGACTTTCCGCGCGCGATGCGGTATTTAAAGCTTGTGTGTTGCGTTTCCGTCCGATCCTAATGACGAGCATGACCGCGATTCTTGGCGCGTTGCCGCTTGCCATCAGCATGGGTGACGGTGCGGAATTGCGCCGTCCACTGGGCATTTCAATTATTGGCGGTTTGATATTGAGTCAGATGATTACGCTTTACACCACGCCCGTCGTTTATCTCTATCTGGACCGGTTTCGTCTGTGGTGCGATAGGTACTGGAACGGGCATCCGCTTGCCTCTTCGACGAATCAGGAATCCGTGTGAGCAAGCAAGTCCTTGGCTGCCTCCACGATGTGCTCGACCGTAAAGCCGAATCTCTTCTGCAAATCTTTGAAGGGCGCCGATGCGCCAAAGCTGGACATGCCGATTATGCGGCCACTGCCGCCGACGTAACGTTCCCAGCCGAATGTCGAAGCTTGTTCGATGGCGATGCGCGCAGTTACACGCGGTGGCAATACGCTATCTCGATAGTCCTGAGTCTGCCGTTCGAAAATATCCCACGAAGGCATCGACACGAGACGTGAGCGAATGCCTTCGGCATGCAAAGTTTCGTGCGCTTGCGCAGCGAGCCCCAGTTCGCCGCCCGTGGCGATGAGTATGACATTTGGATTGCCTCCAGACGCATCGTCCAGCACATACGCGCCGCGTGCGACGCCACTGGCCGATGCGTATTTAGCGCGATCCAGCGTCGCGATAGGCTGACGCGACAGTACCAGAGCAGTAGGCCGATCACGAAGTTGCATGATGACGCGATAAGCCTCGACGACTTCATTGGCGTCGCCCGGCCGCAACAGCGTGATGCCGGGCATGGCGCGCAGCGAAGCGAGGTGCTCCACAGGTTGATGAGTCGGACCGTCTTCGCCATCGCCTAAGCCATCGTGCGTGAAAATGAAAAGCGCGGGCAGTCCCATGATTGCGGCTAGTCGGATGGCGGGGCGCGCGTAGTCGCTGAAAACAAAGAAGGTCGCACCGAAGGCGCGCAGCTTTGAAAGCGTCATACCGTTGACGATGGCGCACATCGCGTGTTCGCGAATGCCGAAGTGCAGGTTGCGTCCGCCGGGGCTGGCGGCTTGAATATCGCCGGCGCCTTCGAATTTAAGCGTGATTTTTGTCGACGTTTCCAGATCGCCCGCGCCGCCCACGAGCCATGGCACATTCTGCGCTAGAACGTTGAGCACTTTGCCGGAAGCTTCGCGCCCGGCTATGCCTTTGGCATCGGCCGGAAAAGCGGGCAGATCGCGATCCCATTGCCCAGGCAATTCGCAACGCTGCATCAGATCGATTTCGCGTGCTGTATCCGGAAATTGCTCGCGATAGCGCGCGAACATTTCTCGCCATTGTCGATGCACCGCTGTGCCGCGTGCACCGACGTTCGCGGCGAAATATTCATAGACGCCCGCCGGCACGAGAAATTTTGCGTCTTCCGGCCAGCCATAAACACGCTTGGTCAGTCGGACTTCTTCCTCGCCGAGTGCCTCGCCGTGCGCTGCGGCAGTGTCTTGCTTGTTCGGCGAACCGTAGCCGATGTGGCTGCTGAGGATGATCAGTGTAGGCCGGCCGGACGTGCGTTTGAATATCTCGATCGACTGCCGAATGGCGGTAATGTCATTGGCATCTGTGACACGCAGGACATTCCAGTCATACGCGGCGAAGCGTGCCGCGACATCCTCGGTGAACGCGATGTCGGTGCTGCCGTCGATGGTGATGCGATTGTTGTCGTAAATCCAACACAGATTATCCAGGCCAAGGTGACCGGCTAGCGATGCGGCTTCGGAACTGATTCCTTCCATCATGCAGCCGTCGCCGCAGATGGCATAGATGTCGTAATCGAAGACGGCAAAGTCCGGCCGGTTGTAATGCTTGACCAGCCAGCGTTCGGCCACTGCCATGCCGACGCTATCTGCAAGTCCTTGCCCAAGCGGACCGGTCGTTGCTTCGACGCCGGAGGTGTGACGATATTCGGGATGTCCGGGCGCTTTGCTGTCTAGCTGACGAAAACGTCGAATGTCGTCGAGCGAGACGGCACATTGGTCGGTCGGTTCATTATTGGCGCCGATAGCCTTCGTGGCGCTCAGATGGAGTGCGGTCCATTGCAGTAACGAAGCATGTCCGTTGGAAAGCAGAAAGCGATCGCGATTGGGCCAGGCCGGATCCTGCGGATCGAAACGCAATACTTGGTTCCACAAGGTGAATACCAGCGGAGAGAGCGCCATCGGCGCGCCAGGGTGGCCGGAGTTCGCCGCCTGTACCGCATCCATCGCCAGCGTGCGCATCGTATTGATGCAGCGTTGCTCGATGGATTGATCGAGAATTGAATCCAGTTCAGTCAACTGATTTGCCATGGTTGCTCTTCCCGCGTTATTCATGACAAACAACTATTTCGTGCCCGACGATTTTTCGACGTGGCCACCAAATTCATAACGCATGGCCGATAGAAGTTTGTTTTGGAAGTCTGCTTCGCCGCGCGAAGCGAATCGTTCGTACAGCGCTGTCGTGAGTACCGGCGCCGGAACGGCTGTTTCGATTGCCGCGTTGATCGTCCAACGGCCTTCACCCGAGTCGGATACGCGGCCGGCGAATTTTGTCAGGGCGGGATCTTCTGCTAGTGCGGCAGCGGTCAGATCGAGCAGCCACGAGGCGACAACACTGCCACGTCGCCAAACTTCCGCGATGTCGGCCAAGGGAAGATCGTATTGGTAGCGCTCGGGGTTGCGCAGTGGAGTTGTCTCAGCGTCCGCCGCGTGTTCGCGTTTGCCGGCGTTCGCGGCACGCAGAATGCCAAGGCCTTCCGCGTATGCTGCCATCATGCCGTATTCGATTCCGTTATGAACCATCTTGACGAAGTGACCTGCGCCGCTCGCGCCGCAATGCAGATAGCCACGTTCTGACGTACCGCCAAGTTTGTCGCGTCCCGGTGTGCGCTCGATCTTGCCAAGGCCCGGCGCAAGTGCGGCGAAAATCGGATCGAGATGTTTCACTACATCTTCCTCGCCACCGATCATGAGGCAATAACCGCGCTGTGCGCCCCAGACGCCGCCGCTGGTACCGACATCCACGAAATGAATTCCCTTGGTGGAAAGCTTTTTTGCGCGTTCGATGGCATCGACATAGTGGGAATTGCCGCCGTCGATGAGTATGTCGCCTGCGTCGAGAAGCGGCGCCAGATCGGCAATCGTGGCATCGACGACTGCGGCGGGTACCATCAACCAGAGCGCCCGCGGTTTGTCGAGTTTTCGCACGAGATCCGCGAGCGAGTTACTACCTATGGCTTTCTCGTCAGCCATTGTTCTAACGGCATCCGGCGATCTGTCGAACACGACGCAGTCATGCCCGCCATGAATGAGACGCCGCACCATGTTTGCGCCCATGCGCCCCAGTCCAATCATTCCGATCTGCATCGTGCCTCCCTTGTCAGGCCTGAGCGAGCTCAGTAATTTCCGCCGCAATGCGCAGTTTTTCCATCGCAACTTGAATGCTAACGTCATCATCGAAAACTGCCGACCCTGCGACCGCGACATTGGCACCCGCTTCGATGACCCGCGCTATCGTCGTGGCGTCAATGCCGCCATCCACTTCGAGGTCGCAGGACGGTTTGATCCGTTCGATCATCCGGCGCACGCGCCCGATCTTGGGCAATGTGGTTTCGATGAAGTGTTGATGGCCGAAACCGGGATTCACGGTCATCACCAACACTTGATCAACGTCGAGCAAGATTTCTTCGAGAACCGCAGCGGGCGTAGCCGGATTGATGACCACGCCCGCGCGCTTGCCCAAATATTTTATGCGCTGAATAGTACGATGCAGATTGTTATTGCTTTCCCAATGTACGAGCAGCGTATCCGAGCCGGCCTGGGCGAAAGCGCCTAGAAATGCATCCGGATCGGAAACCATTAGATGCGTCTCTAGCGGCAAACGCGTCGCGCGACGCAGCGATGCCACAATTGCCGGACCCATCGAAAGATTGGGCACGAAATGGCCGTCCATGACATCGACATGAATGCGATCGGCGCCTGCCTGTTCGGCTTGAGCAATCTGTTCTCCCAAGCGCGCGAAATCGGCAGCAAGAATGGAAGGTGCAATGCGGACACGCGGTGGATTTTTCATGTCCGGTTCATGCTGTTTTTTTCAGCGTATCGCTTTTTGTTTTGATGACTTGCATGAGCGCGGTCCACGATTTGACGAATGCGCTGGCGCCTTCGTCCTGCAACTTCGCAGCGAGCGCATTGATGTCGATGCCAGCTTGCGCGAATTGTTTCAGAATCTTCTCGGAGTCGCCGCCGTCGGGGCGTAGGGATTCACTCACGCTGCCGTGGTCGGCGAATGCCATGAGCGTTTTTTCGGGCATAGTGTTGATCGTCAGTGGCGCGGCCAGCGCGTTGATGTAGAGCACATCCGATGCCTGCGGGTCTTTGGTGCCTGTGCTGGCCACCAGCAATCGCTGGGGGCGCGCGCCGGCATTGAAGCAGCGTTGCCAGCGTGGCGAAGCCATCAACTCACAATAGATCTTGTAAGCGCTTTTGCAGACGGCGATGCCGAGCTGGTTATTCAAAGCTGCGGGGACTTTGTCCTTCACAGCCACATCCCAGCGACTGACGAAAATGGAAGCTGCCGATGCAACGTTCGGATTGAGTCCGGCGGCGATGCGTCGCTCGATGCCGCGCAGGTAGGCGTCCGCCGCAGCGATGTATTGTTCGACGGAGAACAGCAAGGTTACGTTGATGGGTACGCCGGCGAAAATGGCTTCTTCGATGGCGGGGATGCCTTGGGGCGTGCCGGGGATCTTGATGAAAAGATTGCGACGATTGGCGCGTGAATGTAGGTTCTTGGCCTGCGCAATCGATGCATTCGTGTCGTGCGCCAACAGGGGAGAGACTTCCAGCGACACCCAACCGTCCACGCCAGCGGTGCGATCGAAAACGGGACGGAACAGGTCGGCTGCCGCGGTGAGATCATCGAGCGCAAGATCGAAAAAAAGTGCTTCGCCGGATTTTCCTTCGGCAATTTTCTTTGAAATGTCATCGTCATACATTTGACTGCCGCCAATTGCATGTTCGAAGATCGTCGGGTTCGAGGTCAGGCCGGTGATCGCAAATTCGTCGATATATTTTTGAAGCGTACCGCTATCGAGCAGACCACGCGTCATGTTGTCCAGCCATAAACTTTGGCCAAAGTCATGAAGTTTTTGCGCTTGGTTCATGGGTTCATCCTTAGTTAAATTTGCGTATCGTTAGACTGACATTTCGGACCCGAGGTTCGGGCGGTGATCCAGCGTCGAGTGTTGATGCCAACTGAATTCAAATATATTCAGCAAAGCGCATGCCCAAAACGAAAAGCGTCGATCACGGGTTTCTCAACGTCGGGTTGTGCCAACTGCCAGTGTCCATGAGTGCGTCGGCTTGCTTCGGTCCCCAACTGCCTCGCGTGTAGCGCACAGCAGGCGCGTGTCGCGACAAGACGGTATCCACGACTGCCCACGCCGCGTCGATCGCATCCTCGCGCGCAAACAACGCCGCATCGCCCGCCATGGCATCACCCAGTAGTCGTTCATAGGGCGCGTGTTCGCCAGGTTGCTCTTCCGTCAAGTACAACTCATATTGATCTCCGACAAATTCGTGACCGGCACGTTTGACGCGCGCCGCAAAGGCTACTGCGGAATTGGGCGAAAGTCTGAAGCGCACATAGTTAGCCAAGCCGCTTTTCGGAATGGCATCGCTGAACAACGCTTGCGGCGGTGGTTTCAATTCCACCAGCACTTCAGTGATCGTTTCGGGCAAGCATTTGCCTGAGCGCAAATACCATGGCACACCTTGCCAACGCCATGAATCGACGAACAAGCGCAGCGCGCAAAAAGTTTCCACGTCAGAATTTTTGGCGACGCCTTTTGCTTTGCGATAGCCCGCGTATTGACCGCGCACTAGATCGTCCGGTTGTATGGGCCGCATGGCCTGAAACACTTTCGCTCTTTCATTGTGTACGGCCTCGTAGCCTTGATAGGCGGGAGGCTCCATGGCGAGCAAGGCGACGATCTGAAACAAATGATTCTGAATGACATCTCGCAAGCAACCGGCCGATTCATAAAAAGAACCACGGTCTTCCACGCCGAAATCTTCCGCTAAGGTGATCTGAACGCTGGCGATATGATTGCGATTCCAGATGGGTTCGAGAAAAGAGTTGGCGAAGCGGAAATAGAGAATGTTCATGATCGCTTCTTTACCCAGGAAGTGGTCGATGCGAAAGATCGAACTTTCCGGGAACACGGCGTGCGCGACATCATTCAGCGCCCGGGCCGATACGAGATCGCGTCCGAACGGTTTTTCGACTATGACACGAGCATTACTCGCCAATCCCGCGGCACCTAGACTCATAATCACTTTTTCAAACAGCGAAGGAGGGATGGCAAGATAGTGTGCCGGCCGTTTGGCATGGCCAAGCGCTTTCTTGAGCGCCGAAAAAGTGGCGGAGTCGTTGTAGTCGCCATGTACGTAGCGCAACAAGGAAAGCAATTTCCGAAGCGCCAGCGGGTCCTCGACTTTGCCCGTTTCTCTGATGCTGTCCTGCGCCCGTTTGCGCAGCTGAGCAAGGGTCCAGTCCGAAGACGCAACGCCTATGACCGGGACGGTAAGCGTGCCATGCCGGGCCATTGCGTAGAGCGCGGGAAATATCTTCTTGTAAGCAAGGTCGCCTGTCACGCCAAATAGCACCAGCGCGTCGGATTGTGTTGTTCGACTCATTGTTGTGCCCTTTTTTTGATAGCCGACCTGAATTTGTTTTGCGGCTCACTTTATAGATTGATCTCATCGGGGGCATTTGAGTTCAAATTCTTTTGTTCGATCGATTCAGGCTGGGATATTTTCGGGCGTCATTTTTGTCCTACGCGTAATATCTGAACATGCGGGACATACTTTGAGTCGTGGCGAGCAAAAACATTGCGTGGGAGCATTATCTTGGTTGATCAAGACACTGGATTCATGCGCGCTGCATTGGACCTTGCGCGCGAAGCGGGTAGCCTGGATGAAGTGCCGGTGGGTGCCGTCATCGTGCTCGATGGGAAAATCATTGGACGCGGTTTCAACCAACCCATTCTGCGCCGCGATCCGACAGCGCATGCCGAAGTCATGGCATTGCGCGATGCGGCGCATAATCTCACCAATTATCGTTTGCCCGGTTGTACGCTTTACGTGACGCTGGAGCCTTGCGCAATGTGCTATGGTGCGATCATGCATGCGCGTGTCGCACGCGTCGTGTTCGGCGCGGCAGATCCAAAGACCGGTGTGGCGGGCAGCGTGATCGATTTGTTCGCCGAGTCGCGCTTGAATCATCATGCCGAGGTCGAACGAGGTGTCCTGGCGGACGAATGCGGTAGCATGTTGTCCAGCTTTTTTGCCGCGCGGCGCAATCGTACGCTTTTGGCATAGTGAAATTGCGACGTGCCGAATTGACCTATGTTCATCCGGATCGATCTCACCAAACAAACGCTCGAACTTTACGGTGACGATGGGGTGCGCATTCGTTGCTATGCTGTGTCGACCGCTGCGAATGGCGCCGGCGAGCTCGCTGGAAGTTATTGCACGCCACGCGGACGTCATATCGTGCGTGCCAAGATCGGAGCGGGACAACCGCCGAATACAGTGTTCCGCGGCCGTCGTCCGACGGGCGAGATATGGTCACACGAGATGGCTGCCGAGC
>DASUGV010000176.1:0-3304 GCA_036273835.1 Rhodocyclaceae bacterium | reverse complement strand
TCTGCTCATTGTCCGGATGGTACTTGACTGCCGTACCCGGCGTGGATTTTGTGCCCGAAAGAGAAGTATTTTTCGGCAGTCATTTTGTGGATGTCCGGTCGCCGTTCGATCGGACATCTTTTCATATAGATGGAAACGCCTGGATTCCGGATTCTGACCGCCGCCGGCATCGAAATGCGGGCATGCGTTGGCGTGTATTGTGCCAATGCCACGATGTTCCGTTGTTGCAATCTTCTCCCCTCAAGCTAGATTGCCAAGTCGCGTCCAGCCTTACAAGTCATTTTCTGTAAATCTTAAATACCATGGCATATCGCGCCGATCGGGCGACGACAATACATTTGGCATTAAATTTCGGTCGTCGCGCAAGACCTCGAACGAACAAAACTCAGCAGCGGCGGGCATTTATGAACCGTCGACTTGCCGTCGTGCTATGCTATTTGCACAATCCAAGTGCGGTGAAAGGATGCCTCTTATGGCTTACGCGCATCCACATACCTGCCCTTTTGTACACTTGTTTGTGCGTTGGACAGTTCGCTAAAAGTTATGGACGAGTGCCGTGTTTTGATAATCGAAGACCACGCGCTGGTGCGCGAGGCGATGGTGCTCGCCCTGTCGCAGATGGGGCCGTATTTTGTTTTCACGCAAGCCTCTTGTGGCCAGGAGGCATTGAGCATGATCGAAGCTCACGAGGAGTTCGATTTGGTGCTCGTGGACCTGATGCTGCCGGACATGAGCGGTTTTTCGCTACTCTCTGTCTTGGCACATCGCTACCCCTCTATTCCTGTGGTGGTGGTTTCGGCATTGACGGATGATGCATCGGTCAAGCGTGCCTTGAAAGCCGGGGCATCAGGCTTTCTTCCCAAGACGATGTCTACTGAACAACTAATCGAAGCCATTCAGACCGTGCTGGGAGGTGGTGTCGTTATGCCAGATGCATCTGCGGCCGGCATATCCAAAGGGGGGCGTCGGCGCAGCGTCGAATCCTTGGCAGAGCAATACGGACTGACCGCAGCGCAAACCCGCGTCATGGAGCTAATGGTGGAAGGCCGTACCAATCGCGAAATTGCCGAATTGCTCGGCGTGGCGGAAGGGACCGTCAAGGTTCACTGCTCGGCTATTTTGCGCGCGCTGGATGTACCGAATCGGGCTCAGGCGCTGGTGGTTCTGGCCCGCCAAGGATTGCGCGGATAACCAGTCAGTGCCGTGTTGCGCTGGGATAGGAAGCAGCAGATATTTGCATGGCATTTCCGTCTTCTCTTGGTTTTGGATGTGATATTGCATCGCCATTACCTGAGATCAAATCCAGCACACGCGTCGCTATGGCACGCGCCGCGTTATTCAAGATGGTAGGCAAATTTTCGGGTTGATGACTCTGCAACAGCAATTTCGACGCGGAGATTGCAAATGCCGGCGGCAATATGCGGCTTTGGAGCGCGGCGGGCATGCTGGCGAGAAGCTTGGCTGCCGTTTCCTGTTGCCAGACGTTTGTCGGCCACTGGGAAGGTAATGCGTAGGCCCGCGGGAAAAATTCCAGATCGCGAAGCACCGTACGCACGTCTTCGGCTGAATCGCGGAATGGCAACAGCACCACATCGGAGAGTTTGTACAGAGAGATATCGGTATCGGTGCGATTGGCACCACCATCCAATACACCAATCCAGCCCGGCAGTTCGCGCAGCTTACTCACCACTTTCGCGCGTGTTTCGGGCGAGCGTGCGTCGGCTATGACATAACGGCGCCCGTCAGCTCGCAGCGGTTCGCGATATTCATCTGTCATTACGCAAGCGGCGCCGCGGCCCAAAAGCGTCAAGCCATGGCAAAGCATGTGCGATAACGTGGTTTTGCCGGTGCCGCCTTTGGTGCCGATTACGCAAATTATTTGTGCCATCGAATCTCTATTTTTGGCATGATTCCGCAGGGAAAAGGATTGTTGCAGCGAGTGACTACTTGCTGCCTCATTCTCACTGGCGCCGTCTGTAGGCCATCGGCGAAGAAAGTGCAGTAATTCCAGCCAATTCAGTTGTCTGTTCGGATACCTATCGCGACGCGTCGGCTCGTTTCGAGCCGATTTGATAGCAATGCAAGGTGCTGGCCATCCGATCATTTACCGGCAGAATCAGAGTGGGCTTGAGCCCCGGTATCGGAAAGCTATTGCTGACAAGCCATGTGCCAGGACGCATTTCACGTTGTGCCTTGTGCCACAGTCTAGGCATTGGCACGGGTGACAGAAAGGCATAGACGATGTCGTAATCGGATAAGGAATGCTGCCAGAAGTCTCCGTGCGTAAAGTATGCGTTTGGAATATTGCGGGCCAGCCAGCGAGATAACGCAAAGGGTGCTGGCGCGGTTTCGATACCTTTTACATTCCAGTCAGGACGCAAGCGAGCCAGGCGCGACACAAATGATCCGACACCGCTGCCAACATCCAGTACACGCAGGCCATTCTTATCCGGCAACTGGGCCGTGAGCTTATGAACTGCTAATTTACTGGATAGAAACAGTGGCACTTGCGTACGAAAGGTAGTCCAGAAAACTAACGCCAGTACAACAAATCCAATCGGATATATCCAGACCGGCAATCCTAGACGCGCGACGAACACCGCAGCGGGCATAAATAGCAGGTGAATTGGAATCCACCAGCGGGCGGAACGTAGCCACGCAGAAATAAATGCAGCCACTGCGCCTTGCAGGCTAGCCAGGGCGAGTAGCGACAAAGGCGGCAACATGCCGCTTCGGCCAATGGACAATACGAATATTGCGCTAACTAGCTGCGCGAATAGCGCTTTGAGGGCTGGCATGGATCAGATCGAAGCAGTAGAAAACCATGGGTGATGATAATTGCTCGCAGACCCGCTGACACACCTTATCCGATTGAGTAATCCTTGGCTTTTAGTCATTACAAAACTTGACTTGCTTTTAATCGATCACTATAGTGCTTGGCTCCACGTTTGGAGGGGTTCCCGAGCGGTCAAAGGGATCAGACTGTAAATCTGACGGCTCTGCCTTCGAAGGTTCGAATCCTTCCCCCTCCACCACAGTTGTGTTGGATGGCAGCCAAAAAGGCTGGGTGGGGAATGGCAAGCGAATAAGTCACAAACGAATTTGAAGTTGCGGGTAGGTGCGGTGGTTTACTCATCGGGTCGGTGGTGCGGACTGCTATTAGGCGGCTTGTAAATGCGCGGGTGTAGCTCAATGGTAGAGCAGAAGCCTTCCAAGCTTATGACGAGGGTTCGATTCCCTTCACCCGCTCCAGAGTTTGCCCTTTACTTTTCATCGGTGCGGCAAGGAGCGGTTCGACGGCATT
>DASUGV010000175.1:0-8271 GCA_036273835.1 Rhodocyclaceae bacterium | reverse complement strand
CACTTCACCGATCGCCTGACTTTGATCGATCTCGATGGCAAGGCGAACCTCTCGGAAGACGAACGCGCGCAATTAAAAGCGGCCGGCGTAGCGGTACGAAAAATTTCTTCCAGTGACGTCCATCTCGTGGACGAGCATGTTCATGTGCCAGGCGAAGATAAAGATACGAGCGACGACCTGCGTTTTGATGCCGCTTACATGATGGTTGGCACAGCGGTGCGCAACGAGTTGGCGCGCTCGCTCGGTGTCGGATGTGATGGAGAGGGCTATATCCTGACGGATCGCCACCAGCGCACGAATATCGATGGGCTTTACGCGGCAGGAGACGTCGCGGAAGGCATCAATCAGATTGCAGTCGCGGCGGGCCAGGCGGCCATCGCCGCCTCGTCCATTCATATGTCATTGACCAAAAATTATGACAAATGAAATTAACGAAGCGGCCGAAGGTATGAGCACCGCGAAAGCGGCGGCTTTGCGTGTATTGGTCGTCGATATTGGCGGCGACACGGTGAAGCTGTTTCGCAGCGGGCAAACAGAATCGCGACGTTTCGAATCCGGCACCGGTTTGCAACCTTTGCGGTTTGTCGAAGAAGTCATGCAACATGTCGCCGATTGGGAATACGACGTCGTCTCGATCGGCTATCCGGGCAAGATGGGCCAGCACGGCCCGTGCGAAGAGCCCGGCAACCTCGGATCGGGTTGGATCGGATTCGATTTTGGCGCCGCCTTCAATTGCCCGGTGCGCGTGGTCAATGACGCTGTCCTACAAGCAATCGGCGGCTACACCGGCGGCCGCATGCTCTTTCTCGGGTTGGGAACCGGCCTGGGCTCGGCGCTGGTAATCGAACAGTGCGTTATCGAACTGGATCTCGGCGGTCTGCCCTATGATGCCAATGGAATACTCTGCGGCCACCTCTGTCACGATGCTTTGTTGCGCGACGGAAGTGCGACATGGCTCGCGACGCTGAAGCACGCCGTCGAGCGTCTGCGATACGCCATGATGGCGGATTATGTGCTGCTCGGTGGCGGCCACGCGGTAAAAGTCGATCCGCTGCCTGCTGGCGCACGTCGCGGCGGCAACGAGGATGCTTTTCTCGGCGGCGTACGACTATGGCGCGACGGACTCAACACTTACAGCAACGCGGACTCGAAAACTTGGCGACTATTACGATAGGGATTCGCTCGAATGCACACTACAGAATATTTGGCGCTTGCGACGGATTATGACGGCACGATTGCCCACGACGGTGTCGTCGACGCCGCCACGCTGGCTGCGCTTCAACGCTGGCGCTCTGCCGGCAAACGTCTGCTACTGGTGACCGGCCGCGAGCTCGACGACCTCGTCGCAAGCTTCCCGCACTACAAATGCTTCGATCGTATCGTCGCCGAAAACGGCGCGCTGCTCCATGATCCGGTGGCACAAACGACGTGTGTTCTCGCGCCACCACCACCACCTGCGCTGCTCGGTGCCCTGCAGGCAAACGGCGTACCATTTTCCGTGGGCCGATCGATCGTCGCCACCGTCGAACCGTATGAGCATGCTCTGCTCGCGGCTATTCATGCGCTGGGTCTCGAATGGCATGTAATCTTCAACAAAGGTTCAGTGATGGCGCTGCCCGCCAACATCACAAAAGAAACCGGCCTGCGGCCTGCGCTCGAAACGCTTGGCCTGACGCCGATGCAAACGATAGGCGTTGGCGACGCCGAAAACGATCACGCCTTTCTGCAAGTCTGCGGCTTGTCCGTCGCCGTCGATAATGCGTTGCCGTCGTTGAAAGAGAATGTCGATATCGTCACGCATGGCAAACGCGGCCAAGGCATCGTGGAATTGATCGCCCGTGTGCTGGCTAACGATATCGATGACACGCGGCGGAATCCAGCGCACCACATCACTCCGGACAAAGCATCCGAAGACACAGCCAGCGCCTGAATCTGAATCGCTGAATTGTTATGCGGCCCCAACGTCGCATGACACATCTTGTTGCATTTTCCCGGCTGTAAGATCCGGTTTTCGTGCTGCCACCGGCGCGACAATGCCATTCATCGCGGCAATTCAACCTGGATGCCACCACGGCGTTAGATGTGCACGAGCTATGCTTCGGAAGGAGTCGTTCAATGCAGTACGGAATATTGAGTATGCTGCTTGCGGCGAGTGTGCTGGGTGGCTGTGCCATTCCCAGCAAGCTGGATCGATATGGTTGGCCTGCTGCACCCGCGCCCATCGCGCGCCCGTCGCTTCCGCAACCGTCAGGCATAACGACACCGGATCTGAAGGATGCATCGCGCTTTCTGCAGCAGGCCACTTTCGGGCCGAACATGGAAGAGATCGAATCGCTGACCCACAGCGATTATGACAAATGGTTGAACACGCAGTTTCACACGCCGCAAACATTGTTGCTACCGACGATCGAAGTCGAGCACGCCAAGCTCAAGCCCGGCGAGAATCTGAATCAGGAATTATTCTTCCGCGCCTTCTGGAAAAATGCGGCGACGGCGCCCGACCAATTGCGCCAGCGCGTTGCTTTCGCGTTGTCGGAAATCTTCGTCATTTCCATGGACGGCATGCTGGACGTCAAAATGCGCGCGGTGTCGTCCTACTACGACATGCTCGCACGCAACGCCTTCGGTGATTTCCGTACCTTGCTGGAAGAAGTTACGCGGCATCCGGCGATGGGAATTTATTTGTCATATGTGCAAAATCAGAAGGAGGATGCCGCCAAGCAGCGTGTGCCCGATGAGAACTATGCACGCGAAGTCATGCAGCTATTCACCATCGGCCTCTATGAACTCAACACCGATGGCACGCCCAAGCTCAAGAACGGGCAACCCATCGAGACTTACGACAACGACGACATCACCGGACTGGCAAAAGTATTCACCGGTTTTTCATATGGCGGCCCGGGCGAGACCGATGCCTATTTTTATAACCGCAACAAAGAACCCGACTGGGAAATTCTGCCCATGAAGGGCTACTCGAAATTTCACTCTACGAGCAAGAAAAATTTCCTTCACGTCAGTCTGCCCGCACAAACGATCTCCAATCCGGATGCCGATCTCAAAGCCGCGCTCGACCGTCTTTTCAATCATCCGAACGTCGGGCCATTTTTCGGACGTCAGTTGATTCAGCGCTTGGTAACCAGCAATCCCAGCCCGGCTTACGTGCAGCGTGTCGCACAAGCATTCAATGACAACGGCGCAGGCGTGCGTGGCGATATGCAAGCCGTGATTCGTGCGGTGTTGCTCGACCCGGAAGCGCGCCATGCGGGCGAGAGCGACAAGGTGCGCGAGCCGATCCTCCGACTATCGCAATGGATGCGCGCTTTCCATGCGACGTCGCCGTCCGGCGAGTTCCAGATGTACAACACCGACAATCCCGGCAACTCGCTAGGTCAGAGTCCGATGCGGTCGGCCACGGTGTTCAATTTCTTCCGGCCCGGCTTCGTGCCGCCCGGAACACCCATCGCAAAAGCCAATATGGTGGCGCCTGAAATGCAAATCGTCAGCGAGAGTTCGGTCGCCGGTTATGCCAATTTCATGCAGTCCACAATCGATGCCGGTGTCGGCAAGACGCTCAACGGTAAGCGCGATATACAACCTGATTACAACGAAGAGATGGCGCTAGCGGCATCGCCCGAGAAGTTGGTGGATCAGCTCGACATTCTACTCACCGCCGGCCAGCTTTCGTCCGCATCGCGCGAACGTATCGTCGACGCCATAACAGCCATCAAGATTCCTGCGGGCAACGGTACCAATGCCGACAACGCACGCCGTAATCGCGTCAAGCTGGCGACGCTGCTGACGATGGTGTCGCCCGAATATCTGGTGCAAAAGTGAGTGCACCCAAAACGAGGATTTCATCATGAACAACGCATCCCGTCGTGAATTCCTGTGCCGTGCCGCCGCGCTCGGCATACTGCGCGGCGCCTCGCCCTTCGCACTGCAACTGGCGGGCATCGGCGCTGCCGCCGCTAGTACCGCCACGGACGCGGACGACTATCGTGCCATCGTATGTCTGTTCATGGTCGGCGCCAATGACTGTCATAACACTGTCATACCGTATGACAAGTCCGGCTATGAAATATATGCCGCTGCTCGCACCGATATCGCGTTGCCACGCGAGTCGCTGTTGCCCATCAATGTTTCCAACTCGGACGGCCGCGCATTCGCGTTGCATCCTTCGCTGGCGCCGATGCAAGCACTCTTCAATAGCGGCGGTGCAGCGGTGCTTGCCAATGTGGGACCGCTGATCGTGCCGATCAAGGATGCGGCAACCTTCAAAGGGACCAGTATTGCGCGACCACCGAAACTGTTTTCGCACAATGACCAGCAGGCCATTTGGCAAGCCTTCTCGCCCGAGGGCGCCAAAGTCGGCTGGGGCGGCAAGATGTGCGATCTGCTCTCCAGCATGAATGGCAATCACATGTTCACGGCCATCTCGACATCGGGCAATGCGGTGTTTCTGTCGAGCGAGAAAACGATTCAGTATCAGATCACCAATAACGGTGCAGTCAGCATCAATCGCCTCAATGCCAATAACATATTCGGATCGAGCAAAGGTGCCGAAGCATTGCGCGCGCAGATCATGGCGAACCAATCCGATCTTTTCGAACAGGAATACGGCACGGTCGTCAATCGCTCCATCGAAGCGCAAGGACTCGTGTCGGCTGCGCTCGCCAAGCTGCCCGAGAACGACGCCCGCGTCATGCTGAGCAACGATCTCGTTCAGGACAAATTAGCGCAACAACTACGCATCGTTGCGCGCATGATCGGCGTGCGCGGCGATGAGAACATGCGCGAGCGGCGGCAAGTGTTTTTTGTTTCACTGGGTGGCTTCGACACGCACACCAATGAACTGGAGAAGCAAGCGGAGCTTCTCGCCTCCGTCGGCCGTTCAGTGGCTTATTTTCAGCGGTCCATGGAGCAACTCGGCGTTGCCGACAAAGTCACGTTATTTACTGCTTCTGACTTCGGCCGTTCGCTGGTCAGCAACGGCAACGGTTCCGATCACGGCTGGGGCGGTCATCACTTCGTCGTCGGTGGTGCGGTAAAAGGTGGCCGCATCTATGGTCGATTTCCTGAGGTCACTTTCAATACGACAACCGACGTGGGGAACGGCCGTCTGCTTCCTACGACGGCTGTCGACCAATATGCCGCCACATTGGCGCGGTGGATGGGCGTCAGCGACGGCGACATGTCAACGGTATTACCCAACATCCGCAATTTTTCGCAGACGGATCTTGGTTTTCTGACCTAAGAGGCGGACCGCCGATACACTCCATCCGACTTGATTTTCCGCCATAGCAGGACGGGCAAACGCAATACGAATCCTACCATGAGCCGGAAATGCATCCATGACAATAGCATGTTGTCGCGCGTGTAATTGAAGTGTGATACGCCACCTTCGTCGGCACGCAAATATTTCACTGGCGCAGGCAGATTGACGGGCTTCACGCCTGCCCAGCACAACCGTACAACGGCCTCCGGATCGAAATCAAAACGGCGCATCCAGCGCTGGCGTCGCATCACGCGGCACAATGGTCCGATGGGATAGACGCGAAAGCCATATAGCGAATCGCCAATGCCCATCCACAAAGTTTCGAGATTGGCCCACCAGTTGGAGATGCGGCGGCCTTTGACGCGAAGTGCCGGTGCGTCGGCATCGAATACCGGCACGCCAAGCACCATCGCCTTCGGCGCAGCTTGCGAACATGCCATGAATTGCGGAATGAGCGCGGCCGGATGCTGTCCATCCGAGTCCATCGTCAATGCATGCGTAAAACCTTGCTCCGCTGCGACCGTCAGCCCATGCAACACCGCGGCGCCCTTACCCTGATTGCGAGGCAAGACCAAGATCGTCAATCCGATGTCGTCCTGCGCCATTGCTTTCAGCAAAGTATCCGTACCATCCGTACTGCCGTCGACGACGACCCACACCGGATTCCATTGCGCGCGCGCTCCACGCACGGTGTCGACAACCCGGTTGCCGGGATTGAAGCTCGGAATCAGAACGAGATGCGTACGGGAAGGGACGTCCTTCATATCCGAGCATTCAAAGCACGCCGGAAAGATGCTTCCAGCATTTGTGGCAATCGGGCAATGTCATGCGGTGGATCGAAGCGTTCTCCCAACCGCACGGTATATGTTATTGGCATAACAGGACTGCGCCACCACGGCCACCCTTTGCCCAGGAAAAGAGTATCTGTATCGATAATGACCGTCTGTATCGGCACATTCGCACGTTTTGCGATGACACCAATGCTGCCCTTGATCGGATCGACCGGTCCCTGTTCTGTGCGTGTACCTTCGGGGAACAGCAGCACATGGCTGCCGTTCTGCAGCGATTCGACAGCCAAGCTGATGGTACCAATGAACCAGTTGTTGGGAATGTGGCCAGCAAGCCGGGCAGCCGAACCTAGGAAAAAATTATCGAGCAGACTGGCTTTGAGTATGCAAGCGGCATTGTTGTTGCGGGACAAAATAACTAGGGCATCCAGAAGACTTGGATGATTGGGCGCAATGATCATAGGCGGCGCTTGGCGCAAGCCATCGAGAGCGGCGAGATTGAAGCGATATACGCGCATGAGCGCAAGACAACGCAGATAGCACCTGAACGCGACACAGGCCAATCGACGGCCGCAGCGCTTGCCTCGTTCTCGCGGCAGAAGTATCGACAGCACGATTGCGACCGGACTCCACAACAAACAACCCAGTGCCAGCAACCCCTCGCCGATCAACATTCTGCAGAATTCGCTACCAACGCGCAGGCCCTTCAACACAGTGCGAAATATCATCGAACGCAATGATCCACTGCGGAAATGAACCGCCGATGCACTGCCGTGCGAAAACTAATCGTCGCGTGCCTTCGCGTTGTTGTTTTAATTGTTATTGTCCGAATCGTCATCGTCGCGCTCGACCATCGTCGCTGATTGACTCAACGTCCACGCCATCGCTATGCCGGCGGAAACGTAATGATTGCGCCGCATCAGCGGACTGTCTTCGAAAACCGCATTTTGCAATGTGTCGTAGCGCGCATAAGCGCCGAACCATGTCTTCTCGAAACGGTGCGACAGCGATATCAGAAACTGCGTGCCTGCATAACCACCGGGCGCGTTGTAGGCGGGACGATCGGCACGCGCATCGCTCTCGGGTACACCATAGAAATACTGATTCTGTCGACGCGTCGCAAAAATCGGCCCGGTCAACATGCCAAGATTCCACTTCGGCCGAATGAAGTCCTTAATGTCGAGGTTGAGGCGTGGCGTGAAATTCAGGCCCTCTTGATGCGGATCTTCCTGCACCGTAAACGCCACTCGCAACGGCATGCGCAAGTCGAGCTTGATGCGATCATTACTGCTGCGCCACAGATGCGTATCTAGCGAAGTGCCGAATTCCAGAAGAGGTTTGATGTCGGCCATACCTTCGCGCGCGCGGTTCTTTTTGCTGAGAACTGGCGGCGTCGCACTCATGCTCAGATTGAGTTCGACTCTGTCGCTATTGAAGAGTCGCGAACTAAGACCCGTGCGATCGACTTTCAGCCAATCGAGACGATAAATGACATAGGGAAACGGAAGGACATAATTGCGCACTTCATCCGAGCCGCGATAGTCGGGCAGCGAGAAGCCACCTACGCCAATGCCCAGCTCCCATTTGGGCAACATCTCCGCGACAGCCGACGACGACATCGCCCAGCATCCAACACTCACGATTATTGAAACCGCATGATGCCCCAGATGGCGCAATTTCATTTGTATTGTTCCGTTCCGCTGAAACCGGTCGCTTCAATTTCCACGAGAAGTTCAGCGCGACAAATATCCGCTTCAAGATAAACGGGAGTGCTTGCCGGCCCGAGACGTCGCAGCACCTCGCTCACCGCATCAAAATCTTTTCCATGACGAATGAATACCTTGTAGTACAGGTCTTGCACCGAGAATACTTGATCGGCCAAGCGCTGGTTGGCCTGCTCGACCAACGCTGCAATGTTGCGCAGCGACTCTTCAGTCTGCGCCAATACATCGCCCACATGCAGACTCTCGTGTCCAACGATACTGGCCGTACCCGAAATGAACAGCACATGCTGGCCGCTGGAAAGCGCCAGCAAGCTGGCGCGCGAAAAATAAGGACTGCGCGGACCATAGCGTTCCGGGTAATGATAGGCACTGACCTGACGTGGATTTTCAATGCTTCGCGGCGCGCTGCGCGAAGCGAGGCAGTAGAGCACCAAGCCGCCGCTTTTGGTTCCAAGCGCGCAAGCTGCGGGCGCGCTTACAACAG
>DASUGV010000174.1:0-4050 GCA_036273835.1 Rhodocyclaceae bacterium | reverse complement strand
TGCTCATTGGTTGAGCTGGCGGTGTTTGCCGCATGCTTCTCCAGATAGGAATTTATGTCTTTCGATTCTCTCGGCCTGCATGCCTCAATTGTCAAAGCCGTTCACGACTCGGGTTACACCGAGCCGACACCTGTACAAGCGCAAGCCATCCCCGCCGCATTGGCCGGTGGCGACCTCATGGTTTCCGCATGCACAGGCAGCGGCAAGACCGCAGCTTTTATGCTACCGGCATTACAACGTTTGACCATCGAGGCGCCGGTCAAAAGTATCGGTCCGCGCGTTCTCGTTCTCACGCCGACGCGCGAACTTGCGTTGCAGGTGACCAAGGCTGCCGAAACTTACGGCCGCGGCTTGCGCCGTGTGAGCGTCGTTTCGGTCGTGGGTGGCATGCCTTACCCGGCGCAGATTCGTTTGCTGCGTCAGCCAGTTGACATACTGGTTGCGACGCCGGGCCGTCTGCTCGATTACATCGAACGCGGCCGCATCGATTTTGCGCGTCTCGAAATGCTGGTGCTCGATGAAGCGGATCGTATGCTGGACATGGGTTTCATCGACGACATCGAAAGAATCGCCGCCGCGCTGCCGGAGAATCGCCAGACGGTTATGTTCTCCGCCACGTTCGGCGGCCAAGTCGGGCGGCTGGCTGAAGGCATGCTCAACGGACCGCAGCGCATTGAATTGGCAACTCACCAGGATACTCACGCCAGCATCGAACAGCGTCTGCACTTTGCCGACGACGATCGGCACAAGGGCAAGCTTTTGGAACATTTGTTGCGCGGCGAAGATGTGGATCAGGCGATTGTTTTCGCTTCGACCAAGCGCGACACGGAATATCTAGCTGACATATTGTGCACGCAAGGTTTTACTGCCGCTGCGCTGCACGGCGACATGCCGCAAATCAGGCGCACGCGCACGCTGACCTCGTTGCGCAAAGGCGAATTGCGCGTCCTGGTGGCGACCGATGTCGCTGCGCGCGGCATCGACGTGCGTACTATCAGTCACGTGATCAACTACGGTATGCCGATGCGTGCTGAAGACTACGTTCATCGTATCGGCCGTACTGGCCGCGCCGGAAAGAATGGCGTCGCCATTACCCTGGCGGGTCCTGCCGAACGTGGCAAGGTGCGCGCAATCGAACGTTTCACGACGCAGAATATCGCAGTACATGTTATTGAGGGCCTCGAGCCTAAATTCAATCCGCGCGAACGTCGCTCGGATGGCGAGCGCCGTCCCTACAACGGCAAGTCACGCAGTTTCGTGCCGGGGGCCAATCGCGATGTGCCGCGCCGTTCGGGCAGCGGTGGTTTCGGCGATCGAAGCGGTAGCACGCCACGCTCTTTCGGCGACAATCGCGGCAATGTTGGATTCAGTGCTCGCGCCGAGGCGCCGCGCCGCGACGACAATTGGGGCAACCGTGCGACACCTGTGGCCGATGGCCGGCCCCCGCGTCGTGCCGAAGGTAGTCGTGTTCATACGCCGGGCAATTCAGCTCCGCGCACTTTCCGCTCCGGGGGCAGTTTCGGCGCTTCGCGCCGCGACAGCAGCGATCGCGATTAATTGCTGGTACGCAGAATAAAAACAGCGGCGCCGATGGCGCCGTTTTTTTTGAATTCGCATCAATCGCATGCCAGCGTTACTAGCGCTGCGACCTGATCCAGAATAGGCTGTGGAACCGCTGTCTTGCCATCGAGCATTTCTTGTATGCAAATAGCATTGTCTGCGACCGAGCAGCTGCCGGCAGCGTCGACGCCGCTTTCGTCATGCATTTGCTCAAACATGATTTGCGGCTTGCCATCAATGAAGCCCAATAAACGTGGTCGTCTACGCGGGCTGGCATAAGCTTCGCCTTCGGTGCCACGCATCAATAGCGCGGTGGCACGTTCAGCGCTTAATAATGCTTGCATCATATCGAGATAAGGCGGATGCGTGACGGCCACGACGCGCACGCTTCGGCCGGCGCAGGGGTCGAGCAGTTTCGCAAGGCTATGGCCGCTGTTGCGCACGCCCAGGCGTGGTCGTAGGCTGAGCAGGCGATCGAGGCCCGGTGAAAGCAGGTCGAGCGGTACGCAGGCCAGACGGCGTCGGGCGAGTTGATCGGCGGCTTCATTCAACGTGGGTACAGCATGGATATTCAATGCGGCAAGCAATTCGAAGGGGCTGACACGCGATTCAAAATCATGCCGGCCTTGAATCAGAACCGGAATGTTTTGACGTACCAGCAGCGTCGCCACCAGCGGCATCAAATTGGCTTGCTTGCGCGCACCGTTGTATGTCGACAGCACAACGCAACGCGGACCTGACGGCGTGATGATCTGATTCGTGCGTGCGCCAAGCGCGGCCCTGAAGCCGGCCATCTCTTCGAAGTCTTCACCTTTGAGGCGCAAGCAGAGCAAAATGGCGCCCAGTTCCATATCGGGCACTGCGCCGTCGAGAATCTGTCCAAACAAAGTCTGGGCCTGCTCGCGCGTCATCGGCTTGGCGCCCTTGGCACCACGGCCGATTTCTTTGATGATCGAAGCGTATTGCATGGAAATATTTTTGGGACGGATATTGTGGACAGTTTCGTCTGGGACGGTTTCGTGCGAACTGTAACCCAAGGCACATCATTGCGGTCGGGAGAAATAAATGGAAATTGGTTTTATTGGCGTGGGCATCATGGGACGCCCGATGATCTTGAATCTCATCAAAGGCGGTCATCGCTTGCATGTGTGGTCGCGCCGCGCCGAATCCATGACGCCCGTGCTCGACGCGGGTGCACATGGATATGACAGCGCCGCGGCTGTCGCGGCCGCGAGTGACATCGTCATCAGCATCGTGGCCGATGCGCCGGATGTGGAGCAGGTTGCGTTGGGTGCCCATGGTGTGGTGCACGGTGCGCGGAAAGGACTTATCTTCATCGACATGAGTACGATTGCTCCGACTGCGGCAAAGAATATCGCCGCACGTTTGGCAGAACACGGCGTGACGATGCTCGATGCGCCGGTTTCGGGCGGTGAGACCGGCGCAATCAATGGCACGCTGACGATCATGGTCGGTGGCGATGCCATCGCGTTCGAAAAAGCCTTGCCGGCATTTTTATGCATGGGCAAGACGGTGACGCTGATCGGCGATTCCGGCGCGGGGCAGGTGACCAAGGCGTGCAATCAGATTTTGACGGGCGTGGGTGTGGCGATGGTCGCCGAAGCGCTCAATTTTGCGCGTGCCAGCGGCGTCGATCCCGTCAAAGTACGTCAGGCAATGCTGGGCGGTTCGGCGTATAGCAGGGTGCTGGAAAACCACGGTCAGCGCATGCTGGATCGGAACTTCAAACCGGGCTTCAAAGCGTGGATGCATCGCAAGGACATGAAGATCGTGTTAGATGAGGCGCATCGCATGGGCGTGGCGACGCCCACTACCGCAATCACAGCACAGCTTTTCAACGCCTTGATCGGCGCGGGTGAAGGCGAAAAGGATTCTTTGTCGTTGATTGCATTGCTGGAACGCATGAGTGAGGCGCCTTCGTCACATGAATAAATTTTCCATGATTATGCTTATGGCATTTTTGAGCGCATGCAGCGGCCTGTATAACCTGCGTGCTCCAGAGGTATCTGTCGCCGATGTAAAGTTTTCGGACGGAAATATTTCCGAACAGCGTTTCAAGCTCACGTTGCGAGTGACCAATCCCAACGAGCGCGACATTGTGATCGATGGCCTCACGTTCGATGTGTTGGTGGATGAGAAAAGTTTTGCGCATGGCATATCGAATACGCCGACGGTTTTGCCCAAACTCGGTGAGGCCGAGATGGACGTGGAAGGGACCGCACAATCTTTCGACATTATTCGCAAACTGCTGGAATTGAAAGCGAGCGGAGGTCGTCTGCCTTATCGCATCAGGGGTGAAGTAATGACGCGCGACTATGGACGCATACCTTTCGACCACAAGAGCGAGGCTGCTTTACCCGGCGCGCTGCGGCAAAAAGATGGAATATAGAAACTGCGTGCGTTGACCGGAACATGCAGTGATTGCGGCGGCGCGTTACACTGCGCGGGCTGCTCTTCCTCTTATTTGTG
>DASUGV010000173.1:0-4920 GCA_036273835.1 Rhodocyclaceae bacterium | reverse complement strand
CGTTGGCTAGCGCTACGGGTTTGTCGTTCAGCACCGGCACAGGCAGTGCCGATGTCAGCATGAGCTTTACCGGTACGTTGGCCGATATCAATGCGGCGCTCGATGGACTGAGTTATTCGCCTGCAACGAACTTCAGCGGCAGCGATGCGCTATCCATCGTGACCGACGATCAGGGCAATACCGGCTCGGGTGGCGCTCTTTCCGATTCCGATGTCATTGGCATCACCGTAACTGCCGTCAATAGCGCGCCTACGCTCATTTCAAATACGGGCCTCACGCTCGATGAAGGCGGCGGCGCCGCGATCACCTCCAGCATGCTGGCAGTGAGCGATCTGGATAACACGCCAGCCGAACTCACCTATACGCTGACCGGCATCCCCGCGAACGGCACGCTGAATCTGAACGGTATCGCACTGATCGTAGGCAGCACCTTCACGCAAGCCGATATCGCGGCGAATCTGCTGAGCTATGTTCACGACGGATCGGAAACGACCGCGGACGGCTTTCAGTTTACGGTCAGCGACGGCGCGGGCGGTAACATAGGCAGCACGACATTTTCGATTACCGTCGACCCGGTGAATAGTCATGCACCTGTCATTACCAGCAATGGTGGAGGGAGCAGCGCATCTGTCAACATCGCCGAAAACACGACGGCAGTGACTACCGTCACGGCTACAGATGCCGACCTGCCGGCGCAAACGCTCAGCTACGCAATCGCCGGTGGCGCCGACGCGGCCAAATTCGTCATCGATAGTTCTACCGGCACGCTGAGTTTCATTTCGGCGCCCGATTTCGAGAACCCGGCGGACGCCGACACCAACAACATTTACGACGTGATCGTGGAAGCCAGCGATGGCGCGCTCACCGACACCCAGACACTGTCCGTCACCATCACACCAGCCAACGATAATGCTCCTGTCATTACCAGTAATGGAGGCAGCGGCGTCGCGTCGCTCAACGTGGCCGAGAACACAACGGCAGTCACCACAGTCACGGCCGCCGACGCAGATCTGCCGGCCCAGACGCTTATCTACTCGATTACGGGCGGTGCCGATGCGGCCGCGTTCGCCATCGATGGCGCGACGGGCGCGCTGAGCTTCATTACCGCGCCGGATTTCGAGAATCCAGCGGATGCCGGCGCCGACAATATCTACAACGTGATCGTGCAGGCCTCCGACGGAACGCTGACCGGTACACAGGCGATTGCGGTAGCCGTCACGCCCGCCAACGACAATGCTCCTGTCATCACCAGCAACGGCGGCGGCGCTTCCGCGGCGCTAAGCATTGCCGAAAACAGCACGGCCATCACCACCGTGACGGCCACAGATGCCGACCTGCCCGCGCAAACGCTCAATTACGCAATCGTCGGCGGGGCCGACGCCGGTCACTTCGCCATCGATGCCGTCAGCGGCGCGATGAGCTTTGTCTCGGCGCCGGATTACGAAGTGCCAACCGATGCCAACGCCGACAACATTTATGACGTTGTCGTGCAAGTCAACGATGGCGCTGGCGGCAGCCAGCAGCAAATATTGAGTGTGACGGTGACCGACGCCAACGATGCGCCGAATGCCGCCATGCCTGGCACACAATCGGCGAATCCGGCCATTTCGCTGCCTATTGTCGGCATTTCGGTGCAGGACCAGGACAACAACATCAACACCGTCTCGCTGAGCGTGGCTCATGGCACACTGACGGTATCGCTCGCCAGCGGCGCTAGCATCAGCGGCGGATCGAATGGTTCCAGCGCATTGACGCTATCGGGCACCCAAGCGCAAATCAACACGGCGCTGTCGACGATTACGTACGACAGCGCGAGCACATTCCTAGGACAGGACGCGCTGTCGCTGACTGTCGCCGATAGCGCTGGCGCTACACACAGCGCTGCGATGGCAATCAACGTGAGCATGCTGCGGCGCATCGTCGACGATGGCGGAACAATGCCGACATCATTGCCGCCCAATGTCGGCGATGGCGTTGGCAACGGTAGCAATAGCGGTAATGGCGACACGGCAGGCCAAATACCGCTAGGCCATGACACCGGTCCCGCAGAAAGCGAAGATCGCCTGGACGATGAGTTCATCACCTCATCCGGCAACGTGCTGCGGACAAATGCCGATGCGTGGAAATCGGTCGATGAAAATGCCACTCACTCTAGCCGTCAGCATGTTTCCGTCGGCGCCGATCTCGAGTCTGTTCTGCTCTCGCAACTCGCAAGGCTGCCCGACGTGCCGGGCATGACCGTTGCAAGACCGGGCGACGTTGATCTGCTTGGCAGTTCGAGCGCGAGCCGGATCAATATCGGCAATTCGCTCACGGTGGATTTGGGCAGCCTGCATGCACCTGACATATCCGATGATGGGCCCTTCGGCATCTCGCCCGCTCAGGCTGGGAAGGCCGTCACAGCCGTCGTGGCAGCCGGTGTCGTGTGGTGGGCCGGTCGCTCGGTCGGTTTGTTGACTGCGCTGATGGCCTCGGTACCCGCGTGGCGCACCGTCGATCCTTTGCCGATCCTGGCGCGCAGTCGCAAGCGCCAAGAACAAAGCGAGCTCGAACAAGCACTGGACCCGGATACGTCGACATACCCGACGGAAACTGCACGTAGTGGCGCCGAGCCTCAGCCAAGACGCGCCTTATTAACCGACATCGAATACTGATGAAACTGAAGCCGAGTCCAACCGCACGCGTTACGCTGGGCATCCTGTCTCTGGCGGTAACGGTATTGCTGGCATTCGATATGCTGCTCGGCGTATTTCCCAATGCCGAACAGCAAGAGTTGCGCGCGCGACAACATATTGCGGAAGGCGTTTCGGTGCAGATTGCCGCGATGCTCAGCGACGATGATGAACATCATGTTGCGTCTGTCATACAAGAGTTGATCAAGCGCGAGCCATCGCTATTGTCGGTGGGCCTGCGCAGCATCGACGGCGAGCTTCCTGTCGCATCCCCAGGACACTCCGCGCTCTGGAAAACGACGCAGACGAAAGACATCGGCCGTTCCCGCTTTGTCGTGCCCATCAGCGCGCAACCGGGCCGAAGCACTCGCTGGAGCCAGATCGAACTGGCGTTCAAACCCTTGGCCGCAACGCAATGGCGCGGCATGTTGTTTTCGCCAACGGTCAAACTCGTATTGCTGTTCAGCTTGTGCGCAGGTGGTGTGTTCTATCTTTATTTGCGCCGCACTTTTCAGCATCTCGATCCGACCGCTGCGATACCGGAACGCGTGCAGATGGCCTTCGACGCCATGAGCGAAGCCGTGCTGATTATCAACGGCGAGGGCAAGATCGTCATGGCCAATGATGCCTTCCAGCAATTGCAACCCGACCGTCACGACATTGTCATGGGCCGCGATCCAGCCGAATTCACGTGGCTTCAAAAAAGCGCCGGCACCGAATCGCCGCAAGCGCCATGGATTGCATGCGTCAATACCAAGACGACCGTCAAGGGTTGCGCCTATGAAGCACGCTCTGGCGAAAATAACGTGCACCGGCTGATCGTCAATTGCTCGCCCATTCTCGATGCCCGAGACGTCGTGCGCGGTTGCATGGTGACGTTCAGCGATGTCACTGCGCTTGAAGATGCCAATCGCCGGCTTGTCGGCCTGATGACTGAACTGTCCCATTCCAAGGAACAGCTGGAAGTGCAGAACCATGAATTGCAGCGCTTGGCGAATGTCGACCCAATGACCGGAGCCCTCAACCGCCGCTCGTTCTTTGCGGCGCTGGAGAATATGTTCGCGGAAGCGGGCCAACGCGATCTGCATCTCTCATTTGTCATGACGGACATCGACAAATTCAAATCGGTGAACGACATTTATGGTCACCAGACGGGCGACAAGGTCATCCAGAAATTCGCAGCCATCCTGCAGCGTTCGGTACGGGATTCCGATATCGTATGCCGTTACGGGGGCGAAGAGTTTTGCATTGCGCTGCCTGGCACGGACGTCGATCAGGCCAGGGCGTTCGCGGAACGTTTGCGCTTTGCCGTCGAAGCGGAAGTAGGCCTGTCGCTACAGCTCGATCCCAAACCCGTCATCACGGCAAGTTTCGGTATTTCCACTTTCGGCGCGGGCGCCACCAGGCCGGCGGAGCTCATCAATCAGGCGGACGTGGCACTCTACAATTCCAAGCACAACGGGCGAAACCGTTGCACCATTTTTTCGCCCAACATGGATATGCGCGAAGAATCCGGCAGCAATACAGCCGCGGCTTAGCGCTGTTCCCGAGGTCACTCGCCTGCGGCGAAGGCCTGCTGCCGCCACGCTTCATACACCAGTATCGCTACGCTGTTGGAAAGATTGATGCTGCGATTGTTGGGGCGCATGGGAATTCTCAGGCGCATTTCCGGCGCGAAGGTTTCGCGTATCGCATCGGGCAGCCCTCGCGACTCCGAACCGAACACGAATACATCACCAGGCATGAAAATGACCTTGTCATAGTGCATACTACCGCGCGTGGTCAACGCAAACATGCGCTGCCCTGCCAGCGCGGCGCGGCATGCCGCCCAATCCGCGTGGCAGGTGACGCCGGCCAGTTCGCGATAATCCATGCCGGCGCGCGCCAAAGTTTTTTCAGTCAGCAGAAAGCCTAGTGGTTCTACCAGATGCAGATGCGCACCACTATTTGCGCAGAGGCGAATGATGTTGCCGGTGTTGGGTGGAATTTCCGGCTGGTGGAGGACGACATGGAACATGAAACGAATTGTGCCTTAAGCAGCGAAGCTTCAGGCAGCGCTAAAAATTTTTGGGCCCAATAAAAGAGGACCGGAAGTCCGGCCCTTTTTTTCTTTCTTCGCTTCGTCGTGCTTGCGCTACGTCAAGCCAACTGACCGTGACAATGCTTGTACTTCTTGCCCGAGCCGCACGGGCATGGATCGTTGCGGCCCACACGCGGCGTGGCGTTCTGAACCGGTTCGGGCTTGGCC
>DASUGV010000172.1:0-3797 GCA_036273835.1 Rhodocyclaceae bacterium | reverse complement strand
CCGACCATGTTGCGAACCATGTGGTGCAGAAATGCATTCGCTTCGAACTCAAAGATAATCCATTCGTCATATCGTTCCACGCATGCCTGGGCCAAGTTGCGGATTGGTGAAGCAGCTTGGCACTCGGCCGCACGAAAAGCCGAAAAATCGTGCTCACCAGTCAACAAGGAAGTTGCCTTTTGCATCGCCTCAACATCGAGCAAGGTATGAAACCACCCCACCTTGCCATGATGAAGCGCCGAACGCACCGACCTGTTGAGCAAAATGTAGCGGTATCGTCTCGCCTTGGCGGAAAAGCGCGCATGGAATTGATCGTCAACCTCAATCGCCCAACGCACTGCAATACTATTCGGTAAGTTGGCATTCGCGCCACGTACCCAAGCACCTAGCGGACGTATGACATTGGTATCAAAATGCACAACCTGCACGGCGGCATGCACGCCTGAATCGGTCCGTCCCGCACACACGACCGCAATCGGCGCAGCCGCTACGTTTGATAGCGCCTGCTCTACGGCGTCTTGTACGGTACGCCGATGCGTCTGCGCTTGCCAACCTTCGAAATCGCGGCCATCGTATTCCAATCCAATCGCTACCCGTGGCATAACAACCACCCTAGACATGCGATTAGCATAGTAACAATCAGACAGATATCGAGCATTGCGGGCGTCCGTAAAGCCCAAACTCCATCGATGTTGTATCCCACTGTGTCGTCGAGCCAGGCGCGCCAATCGCGGCGCTCTCCATTACTGACGTGTTGCAGGACCAGATGCATACGCACGGCGAATCGCTCGGGCACCAATCCTATCAAGCGCAGTGGACTCGCCAAAGCATAGAGTCCGGCAATCCATTCCTCGGGCTGCAGAAATTGCATCAGCATGGCAACCAGCGCGGCCACATCGAGCAGACGCAAGCCATGTTCAACGGCCAGCCGCAAACCGTCGAGCGTTGGACTCCAGCCGCCCCAGCGCGGTATCAATAGCGTGCCGGGCGTCTGCCATGCAAACAGTATCAAGAGCGCGAGAAAAATATAACGCAGGCGCTTGGACACGCGCAGCAATCGCGAGGTCGATATGCGTGCCGCAATCAATGTCAATGTCATGGCGCTGACAAACAATACCCAGCCGCTGAAAGTTTGAAACAGGACAATCAAAATGCATCCGGCCGTCACGGAGACGGCCGGATGAAGTGAACGAACCTCGAGTTAAAATTGCAACGCAGCAGACTGTGGCAATCCGCTAAGCAATCCGCGCAAGAATAGTTCGAGCCACTTCTTTTTGTTGCATGGCGCCGTCGGATACGACTTCTTCCAGCAGCTCACGCGCGCCTTCGAAGTCGCCCATTTCTTCGTAAGCTCTTGCCAAATCGAGCTTGGTGCTGACTTCGTCGTCTACGTCGACGTTGCCAATCGGCTCATCATCTTCCACCGACCGTGCAGAAACCGATGCGGGTCTGAGCGGTTGAACCACTCCACCGGTATGCGTTGCGGCGCGCCCATCCGTACGCAAATTCACGTTGGACAAATCTAGGCTACGATCATGTGCGCCGCCCGATTTCCCAGGTTCGTCGCCAAGCTCAAAATCGAAATCGAGCAGATTGCCTTCGAAGTTGGTTTTCTCCAGATCCACTTCTGCCAGCGACGTCTGTTGCATTGCACGCTCAATGCCAACGTCATCTCCCGCGGAAGCTCCATGCGCAGCCGCGTATGCAGCAACACCTTCTGGCACCGTGGTGGTCATGCCGTGATCACCTGTAGCACCTTTGAGTGCGGTGCCCTGAGAAATTTCGGCTTCTTTGTTGCGATCGAATTGAGGTGCCGGCGCCGATGCTACTGATACCGGCTTGCTGACAGCTGCAGGCGCAGGTGCTTTGGCTGCTACTGGCGCTGGAGGCTGCGGGGCTAGTGGCACAGTAGGCGCAACGAAATTCTTGGGTAGATCGACTTCGGTGTCGGCTTCTTCGCCTTCAGGCATTTCCAAATCGAGATTGAAGTCCAGATTCAACGATTCTGCCGCAGCCGGAGCAGATGTTTGCGGCAGTTCCGGGGCTTCATTTCCGGAACCCGTAAATTGGTTGATTTCTCCGGGAACAGTCCATGTCGCGCGCATCTGCGATACGTTGTTAGTGCCGAAAGATACCGCTGCAGGTTCAGCCGCTGGCTCTGCATAGACCGGCGCTTCCTGTCTGGCGCTTTGAGCGGGTGCCGCTGCGACGGCGGGCGCAGGAGCACCGCTCTGCGCAGCGCCTTCATTGCCGCGATAGAGCGGATTGTTCGGATCCAGACGTATGCCTAAAGCGGCGGCCTTGGCCCAGTCATCGCCGGCACCGCCTGTTTGCGTGTATAGATCCGTGGCGATGTTTTCAAATTGCTTGATACTTCGACGCTGGGAGTAGATTTCCAGCAACTTTGCGTAGACTGCAGTGCGCGTTGGATCATTCTTCAACGCATCGAGCAAAATTTCTTCTGCCTGCGCGTCGCGTCCATAAGCCATATACACATCTGCTTCGGCAACCGGATCGACGCCCTCGTCCGTATCGATGGCAGACATTCCGGATTGGCTAAAGTCCGTATGCAAAACGCTGGTACCGGTGTCGACTGTCTGACCGCCCGCGTTGCCGAAAACAGAATTTGGGCTGGTAGATGCCTCTGACAATGCAGCAGTCGTCATGCCAGATGGTTTAGGCTGACGCTTACGGATACGCAAGACGACGAGACCGACACCGATCAACGCAACGAGGATGCCACCCAAGGTCCATGGGTTTGTCAGCACATCTCCTTGCTCTTCGACGGGCGCAGGTGCGATGACTTCTTTCACCACCGGCTTGGGCGCTTCTACGGGTGTCGAAGCAGTCTCTTCGGTTTTGGCCACAGGTACTTCTGCAGGCGCGGAAGCCTCAATCGCTGGCGCTGTGGCTGTGGCTACGGGCGCCGAAACGCTGGCGGCGGGAACGACAGGTTCCGGTTTCGCAGCCAATGCAGCCGCCGCTTTGTCCGCTGCAGCCTTGTCTGCTGCGGCTTTATCCGCCGCTGCTTTGTCGGCTTTCGCTTTTTCCTTCTGCTGAGCGGCCAGATCGTCCGCCTTCTTGCTTGCTTCCTTCGTTGCCGCCGCAGCCGCCGCTGCCTGCTTCTGCATGTCGGCAAGATTCTGGTTCTTCAGATCAACCAGCTTTTGCAGTTCCTTAACATTTTTTTCGAGATCGGCTGCGCGGGAGTTGGCTTCCTTCAATGCCTTGTCGCGTGACGCGATATCTTCTTCCAGCGCCTGGATACGGCCCGCCGAAGTACGATCGGCAGCACTTTCGCCCGCTTTGCCAACTTGCGTCTTACTGATCTTGAGCTGATCTTTGCTGGCAGTATTTGCAGGTACCTTTTCTTCAACTTTGGGCGCGATTTTGCCCGACGAAGACTGGCCGGCGAGCGGCTCTTTCGCTGGTCCTGCCGCAGCAGCAGATGCAACGGATTTGCGATAGCTCTCGAAATTTGAAGCTTTCAGCACGATCCGGTGCGCGTCCGATTTCGAAATATTCTGAACTTCATCCGATTGCGGAACTTTGAGAATACGACCTGTACGCAATCGATTGATATTGCCACCAATGAACGCGGCACTATTCGCCTGATAGAGCGCGGCAAGCATCTGCTCCTGCGTTACGTCGTCGGATTTGACCGTATTGGCGATGGAGGACAGCGTGTCGCCGGATATGACATTGTATTCTTGAGGCGTTGCAGCAGGCGGCTTCGGCTCGGCTGCCGCAGCAGCTGGCACAGTTTCCGGAGCCGGTGTCGGAGCAGATGGAGTTGG
>DASUGV010000171.1:0-3070 GCA_036273835.1 Rhodocyclaceae bacterium | reverse complement strand
CGAACCGCCTTGACAACCCGTGGCCGCAGCGCCGTAACCTACGATCTGCGAATTGCCGCCCGAAGACGAGGAACTGCTCGACGAACTGGAGCTACTGCTCGAGGATGACGAACTGCTGGAGCTGGACGACGAGCTGCTGCTCGAACTCGACGACGAACTACTCGATGACGAAGAGCTACTTGAGGAGCTGGACGAAGAACTCGAACTACTGGATGAACTGGCGGCGGGATTGTATGAGCACCAGGTTGCGTTGCTCGGTGCGCCGGGGAAGTTCGACAGCGAGCACGAGAAATTGCCGGTGCGAGTGACGTACGGTGCGAACACGCCCGCCCTGCCCATGGTGGTGTCGTGCGTGCCGCTCATGGTGCATGTGCCACCGGGTTGAGCACACTTGGTCCAGCCGCTCGGTGCGTCGCCTACAGCAAAAGCGCTGCCTGCGAATGCCAGCACGAATGTGCCGGCGAGTATTTTGCGAATCATTTTGGTCTCCTAGGTTTTTTGGTTTATGGGCAAAATATATATGTTATCGTGCCCATCAGCATTAAAGCCGTAACGGAACCGCAATGCAATCGCTGAAGAATTAATAGCTTGATCAAACAAAATGGGCCGGTTGGCATTGAGCAGCAGTTGCTGCAAGGCAATAGACCCCTCTGCTCTAAAAGAACGGCATATCCATGATTCCGTGGCATCTAATTTTATGCCGCTGGAATTTATGGCAAATGCAATCCGGCGAGAGCCGAAAAGCAAATGAATCGGAACGTCGGATGGGCGACGAAAACTTGCGCAATCAACTGCGCAGATTCACATGCGCAAGCAAGCCGAGCAGCCCTATGACAATCAGATAAATGGCGACGATATAGTTGAGCAGGCTGGGAACGGCCAGAATCAAGATCCCTGCAATGAGGGATACGATGGGTCCGATGCTGACGTTGGTATTCATGGTGCCTCTCCTATTTCAACGGTGGAGACGTCGGCGGTACGGTACGCCTCCACCCCGGATTTCATGCGAAGGGCATTATCTCCGACGATCTTGGCCACGATCGCCCGCCGAGTTGTTGTCTGAATTGTTGTCCCCTCTGTCGCGATCTCCCCGTCCATGCTCTTGCGGGGATCTCTGCCCACGAGCGTCTCCACCCTGCGGCCTGTCCTGCGGTCCGGGTTGTGCGGGTTGCTGATGTGGCCCTTGCTCTTGTTGAGGCTGCCGATGCTGTACGCCTTGGTCCCGCGGCGGCTGTGCGGTGAGTGCCGCTGGCGCGTTTTGCTGAATGGGAGGTTGAGGAGTAGAACGCTGCGCGTCGCGGTGTCCGCCACCTCTTTCTTGCGCGGCAGGTGGTGGCGCCTGCGGTTCGCGCTGAACGGGTACGGGCGCATTGGGTGCCGGTGGAGCTTCGTGTTGACGCTGAATCGATGTACGTTCCTGTATCAATTCTCTTGCATTGTTTTGAACCGGCGCAGGCCCAGCAGAGCGTTGAACATCGCGTGACACATCGTGTTGCGCACGATCGCGTTCCTGCGCAGGTGTTTGCCGCGTTTCGTGCTGGTCAGGCGCCGATATCGCAGAGTTGGGGCCACGTGGTTCCGGGCCGCGCCGTTCTGCATTATGCCGTTGGCGTACCAGTGAATCATGCGGCTGATAACGATAGTTCTTGTTTTGGAGCGATTGCTGTTGCGCTATCTGCTTGGGATAGTTGTTGCCGGCGTACCGCCGCTGATAGGTGGGCAGCGGTGAACGTGCGGGCACGGATTTGCGATCCCAATGATCCCACCCAGTTCGGCGCTGCGCCCAATCGTGACCCCAATGTGCGTCCCAGTGCGGCGGCGCATCGCGCCTCCAGCCATGGAAATACCTGGGCGGATGCCGGTAATAGCGTACGGGAACGCGCAATATGAATGCCGGTACGAAGAAAGGATCCACTTCGTCCCATGGTCCGTCATACCAGTCGCTTGTGTACCAGTTGTCGTCCTGATAAACCCAATACGCGCCATCGTAGAAAAAGTAGTTCGAGTTGACTCCCGGCGCGTAATAGACCGGGTAACCGGGCACAGCCACCAAATCAGGATACATCGGAAGGTTGATGCCGATGCTGACGTGAGGTAGCCCGATACCAATGCTCACTTGCGCGGTGGCAGATGCCAGCGGCAGTAGCAACATCCATATCAAGATCAGTTTGTTGCGCATGTCGTCCCCTTTTGCGATTGCGGTTTCGCGATTGCGGTTCGATTCCCGCGCCGTCAGGATGCCACGAAAATTCCCGTCCTTTCGATCCGCTGGTCACATCATGCGCCATCTGAACCGCGTGTCTGTGCGCCATCGCACCCAGTTATCAACGTGCAGACGCGATTTATTTTTCGCCCAGCTTATCCGTCCTACAATACTGGCAATTGCAACTGCTTCGAGGTAGCGAATTCATGAATGCTCCATTGTCCAAAGAACTGGATGCATTGGCCATGGCGGAAGCCAGGCTGCTTGCGCCTTACAACCTCAGTCCGAAGAGCTTGAACAAAGTATTCGGCGAGATTCTTTCGCATAAGGTCGATTATGCTGATTTGTATTTTCAGTATCAGCGTTCCGAAGGCTGGAGTCTGGAAGAGGGCATCGTCAAGTCGGGCAGTTTCAATATCGAACAAGGCGTGGGGGTGCGCGCCATCTCGGGCGAGAAGACAGCGTTTGCATATTCCGACGACATAAACCTTGCGGCGCTTATGCAAACGGCGAAAGCTACGCGTGCGATTGCCGATGAGGGCGCATCCAAGCGCGTGAAGATCGGCGAAGTCGTACGGCCACGCTCGTTGTATTCGGCAGACGACCCGATCGCCTCGCTGCAGGATGTCGACAAGGTGCGTCTGCTCGAAAGGCTGGAGGGTTTTGCGCGCGCGCTCGATCCGCGCATCATTCAAGTCATGGCTTATCTCGCCGCGACGTGGGAGGTCATCATGGTGGCGCGCTCCGATGGCCATATCGCTGCCGATGTGCGTCCATTGGTGCGCGTCTCCGTATCGGTCGTGATGGAAGACAAGGGTCATCGGGAGCAAGGTTCTTCGGGCGGCGGCGGACGTGTGGATTACAGCC
>DASUGV010000170.1:0-7892 GCA_036273835.1 Rhodocyclaceae bacterium | reverse complement strand
GGGTGATGACAATGTCATCGATGAGCAGGCTTGGACGTGCTTGCGGCCCTTGGTGCTGGATTACTGGCAGCGCGTGCAGACCAAGGTCGAACCGCGTCACGCGCCAGGACGCATGAAACAGTGGTTGAATCTCCTTCGTCGTAACTATCCGCAGGCGGAAGTCTTGTACCAGAGCATTCGTCCATTGCGAATGCCGCAGGACGTGGATCTACATTTGAGGTCGGCCTGACCGGACTATTCGGTGTATCTAACTCGATAAGGCTTTCAGTACTTCGCGAATCCGGCCGACGCGTTCTTTCAGCGTTTCGGAGCCGATCGTCACGGTCAGTTTGTCTTGTCCGGCCAGTTTGTAGTTTCGATTCTTCTGGATGAGCTGAATGATCTTGATCGGTTCGATCGGCGGGTTGGATTCGAAGTGCAAGTGGACGCGCGATTCCGAGGCATCGATCTTGATAATGCCAAATGGTTTGGCGGCCAGGCGCATACGATGCGTTTCGATCAGTGCTTGAGTTTGTGCCGGCATTTCGCCGAAGCGATCGATCAATTCTTCCTGGATATCCTGTAATTCGTTGGCATCGTCGCAATTTGCCATACGCTTGTAGAGCGTGAGCCGTTCCTGTATGTCGCTGCAATAATCGTTGGGCAACAGCGCTGGCGTATGCAGATTGATTTCCGATACAACATCGAGCGGTTGCGCGAGATCGGGCTCCTTGCCTGCTTGCAATGCCTTGACCGCACGCTTGAGCATTTCGGTGTACAGCGAAAATCCAACCTGCTGAATTTCGCCCGACTGCGATTCGCCCAGTACTTCGCCCGCGCCGCGGATTTCCAGATCGTGCATCGCCAAGAAAAAACCCGAGCCAAGATCTTCCATCATGGTGATGGCTTCCAGCCGCTTTTGTGCAAGAGCCGTCGGTTTCGCACTGGAATCGGTCAACAGATAAGCATAGGCCTGATGGTGGGACCGGCCGACGCGGCCGCGCAGCTGATGTAATTGTGCGAGCCCGAAACGATCCGCGCGATTAATGACAATGGTATTGGCGGTCGGGATGTTGATACCCGTTTCGATGATCGTCGTGCATAGCAATAGATTGGCACGTTGCGTGGTGAAGTCGCGCATCACCCGTTCCAGCTCGCGCTCGGGTAATTGCCCATGGCCGACGACGATGCGTGCCTCGGGCAATAATTCTTCCAGCGATTCGCGAATGTTCTGAATGGTTTCTACTTCGTTGTGCAGAAAATAAACCTGTCCGCCGCGCTTGAATTCGCGCAGCACGGCTTCGCGAATGATGCCTTTGGAATAACTTTGCACGAATGTCTTGATCGAGAGACGTTTTTGCGGCGCGGTGGCAATGACCGAAAATTCGCGCAAGCCTTCCATGGCCATGCCCAGCGTGCGTGGAATGGGCGTCGCGGTGAGCGTGAGAATGTCGACTTCTTTGCGCAGGGTTTTCAGCAACTCTTTTTGCCGCACGCCGAAGCGATGCTCCTCGTCGATGACGACTAATCCGAGCTGTTTGAATTCCACATCCTTTTGCAACAACCGATGTGTGCCGATGATGATGTCAACCTTGCCCGCACCGAGCAGATCGAGCGCTTCCGCCTGCTCCTTGGCGCTCTTGAAGCGCGACAATTCGGCGATCTTGACGGGCCAATCGGCGAAACGGTCGGTGAAAGTCAGATAGTGTTGTTCGGCGAGCAGCGTGGTGGGACAGAGCACCACGACTTGTTTGCCATCTGCCACGGCGATGAATGCCGCACGCAAAGCGACCTCCGTCTTGCCGAAGCCGACATCGCCGCACACCAGACGATCCATTGGTTTGCCCGAGCGCATGTCATCGACGACCGCGTTGATGGCGACCAATTGATCGGGCGTTTCCTCGAAACCAAATCCTTCGGCGAAGGCATCCAGATCGTGTTGCTTGAAATCGAACTTGTGGCCGGGGCGCGCCGCGCGCTGCGCATAAAGTGCCAACAGTTCGACGGCGGTGTCGCGTACCTGAAGCGCAGCTTTCTTTTTGGCTTTTTCCCACTGACCGCTGCCGAGCTTATGTAGATCGATGCCATCCGGATCGGCACCCGCATAACGCGTGATGACATGCAATTGGGATACTGGTACATAGAGCTTGTCGCCGCCCGCATATTCCAAATGCAAAAATTCCGTTTCGCCTTCGCCCATGTCCAGATGAACGAGCCCGAGATAGCGGCCAATGCCATGGCTTGTGTGCACCACCGGATCGCCGAGTTTGAGTTCGGACAGATCCTTGAGCCAGCCTTCGACCGTCGCTTTGCGGCCGTCGCGGCCACGACCGCGAGGGCGTGCCTGACTCGCGTACAACTCGTTTTCGGTGAGGATGGCGATGCGGCGATCGGCTAGCGCAAAGCCGTGGGACAGGGGCCCAACACCTAGAGCGAGTTGCGCGTCCGATGCCATGAAGTCTGTCAGCGCCGTACTGGTGCCCGGCTTGAGACCATATTCGGCGAAATACTCCGCCATGGTTTGCTGTCGCCCAGCCGACTCCGCCAGCAGTAGCACACGTCCCGCAAAACTCGAAAGAAAAGCTTTGAGTAGATGAAGCGGATCGGCAGCTTTACGCTCCACGCCGAGATCAGGCAAAGCGGTCGTCGGCGATGTGCTCTCCGAACCGCTCGCCGGACCAGTATCACCGATGACGACACGTGGCATGGTTTTGATGGCCGTGAAAAACTGTTCCGTGCTAAGAAACAGTTTTTCCGGCGGCAGCAGCGGTCGAGCGCGGTCACCTGCCATCAACCGGTAGCGATTGCGTGCTTCGCGCCAGAATTCATCTATTGCCGCAGACACATCACGATGCATGACCAGCGTTGAATTCTGCGGCAAGTAATCGAAGAGCGTGGCGGTCTCGTCGAAGAACAGCGGCAAGTAATATTCGATGCCTGCCGAGGCGATGCCATTCGAAACATCTTTGTAGATGGAGGATTTGCTGGGGTCGCCTTCGAACTGTTCGCGGAAGCGCTGGCGAAAACTACTACGTGCTTTTTCATCGAGCGGAAATTCGCGTGCCGGCAACAGGCGAATCTCCGGCACCGGATAAACCGTACGCTGTGTGTCGGGATCGAAAGTGCGAATGGTTTCGACTTCATCATCAAACAGGTCCACGCGGTAAGGCAGCTTGGAGCCCATCGGAAACAGATCGATCAAACCGCCGCGCACGGAGAATTCGCCGGGCCGCAGAACTTGCGTGACATTGTCATAACCAGCAAGTGTCATCTGGCCGCGCAGCGCTTCCACATCGAGTTTTTCGCCTGTTGTCAGGAAGAATGTGTAAGCAGCCATATAGGCCGGCGGTGCCATGCGATACAGCGCCGTGGAAGCGGGCACCAGCGTGACGTCGGATTCGCCGCGTTGGATGGCATAGAGCGTGGCGAGCCGCTCCGAAATCAGATCCTGGTGGGGCGAAAAATTATCGTAGGGTAGTGTTTCCCAGTCCGGCAATAAATGTGCGCGCAGTTGCGGCGCGAACCACTTGATCTCTTCGAGGAGCCGTTGCGCATCGAGCGGGTTGGCGGTGACCACGACCAGCCTCTGACCGCTTGTGGCAATTTGTGCGAGCGCAGCGCCATCTGCGGCGCCGTGCAACAGCGGCAAGTCGACGCGCTGGCCGGGTTTGGGCGGAGTAAGCGCGGGAAGAACAGGTAGGGCGAGCGGCTCGGACATGCTGCGGAAATCGGATATGAAAAATAAAAATTAAAATATGGCACACCGCGCGGCGGCATGACACGGCGTGCGGTGAAGGTGGAATTATAGCGGGCAGGCTACGCGCTTGACTGCGTTTCCTATCGCACTTATTTAGAACTCATTCCATAAATCTACTTTGTCATGCGTGCGAGTGCCGTATCGCGACGAGGACGTCGCGATGTCTTGGATCAAGCCACCAGGAGATGAGTTCTAGTGCCACGGTTTGTGCGGCAGGATTACACGTTTGCGATGATGAAGTCTTTGACTTGCTGCACGTTAACATCCACGACGGTCGAGCGCTGCGGCAGCTGTTCGATATTCTCGTAAGCTTTCGGACGCCACGGTTTCTGGTTCAAAGCCTCTACGATGGTTGCCTCGAATTTGGCGGGCAGCGCGGTTTCCAGCACGATCGTAGTCACGCCTGGCTCACGATGCTCGAGAGCAACTTTAAGACCGTCGGCCGTATGCGTGTCGATCATCACGCCGTAGTCATTCCATACATTGCGAATCGTAGCGAGGCGATTGGCGTGTGTGCTGCGTCCGGAGACAAAGCCGTGATCTTCGATGCGCGGGAAGTAGGGCGTTTTCGATAGATCGAATGCGCCGCCGCGATCGACCTCACGCCATAGCTCACGTATCACGGCTGGATCGCGGCCGACAAGATCGAACACAAAACGCTCGAAGTTAGAAGCCTTGGAAATGTCCATCGATGGGCTCGATGTTTCGCGTGTTTCCGCCGCGCCGCGCGGACGATAGACACCGGTGCGGAAAAATTCATCCAGCACATTATTCTCGTTGGTGGCGAGGATCAGACGTCGAATCGGCAGACCCATACTGCGCGCAATATGACCAGCGCATATGTTGCCGAAATTGCCGGAAGGTACCGAGAACGCAACTTCCTCATTATTGCTTTTGGTCGCTGCGAAATAACCTTTAAAGTAATACACGACTTGTGCGACGACGCGCGCCCAGTTGATCGAATTCACCGTACCGATGCGGTATTTCGATTTGAATTCGAGATCGTTGGACACTGCCTTGACGATGTCCTGCGCATCGTCGAACACGCCGCGCACGGCGAGATTGAAGATGTTCGGATCCTGCAAGCTGAACATCTGCGCGGTCTGGAAGGCGCTCATCTTGCCGTATGGCGATAGCATAAATACCTTCACGCCGCGTTTGCCGCGCATGGCATATTCAGCCGACGAACCAGTATCTCCGGAAGTGGCACCGAGAATGTTTAGATGCTCGCCAGTCTTGCCGAGCGCGTACTCGAACAGGTTGCCGAGCATCTGCATCGCCATGTCCTTGAAGGCGAGCGTCGGGCCGTTGGAGAGTTCTTGCAGGTACAAACCGTCTTCGAGCTTGCGCAATGGTGTGATCTGCTTGGCATCCGAATCCGGACGGCCATTGCAATACACCTGCGCGGTATAGGTCTTGTCGACGAGCGCCTTGAGATCGGCCGCGGGAATGTCGTCGGCGAATTTCGAGAGCACGGCGAACGCGAGTTCCGCATAGCTCATGCCGCGCATCGCAGTCAGTTCGCCGTCGCTGACTTGCGGATAGGCGGCGGGCAGCGCAAGTCCGCCGTCTTCCATAAGGCCGCCAAGCAGGATCTGCGTGAAGGATTTCTGCGGCGCTTTGCCGCGCGTGGAAAGGTATTGCATGCGTTCTCTCATTTGTCATTCCCGCGGAAATCAAAGTGAGCGGGAATGACGGCAACGGGTTAGTTCAACTCTTCAAGCCGGATGCGCTTCATTGCACCTAGCACGGTCGGCAACGCTTCGATGCGTGCGATGGCTGCATTGACGTTGCCTTCTATCGCGCGATGCGTGAGTACAACGATATCAGTCTGCGCTTCGCCTTCCGCCGGTTCTTTCTGCAACATTGCGTCGATCGATATCGCGTGATCGGCGAGTGCGCGCGTGATGTCGGCAAGCACGCCGGGCTTGTCTTCGACGCGCAGACGCAGGTAGTACGCGGTCTCGATCTGCTCAATAGGCAGGATGGGCAGATCAGAGAGCTTGTCGGCTTGGAAGGCGAGATGCGGCACGCGGTTTTCGGGGTCGGCTGTGGCCAGACGCGTGACGTCAACGAGGTCGGCAATCACGGCCGAGGCGGTAGGTTCAGCACCGGCGCCCTTACCGTAGTAAAGCGTTGCGCCGACGGCGTCGCCTTGGACGAGCACAGCGTTCATCGCACCTTCGACATTCGCGATGAGGCGCTTGGCAGGAATGAGTGTCGGATGCACACGCAGTTCGATACCGTGTTCGCGGCGGCGTGCGATGCCGAGCAGCTTGATGCGGTAGCCGAGTTGTTCGGCGTATTTGATGTCGGTGGCTTCAAGTTTGGTTATGCCTTCGACATAAGCTTTGTCGAACTGCATGGGAATGCCGAAGGCGATGGCCGACATGATGGTCGCCTTGTGCGCGGCGTCGATGCCTTCGATGTCGAAGGTCGGGTCAGCTTCGGCGTAGCCGAGACGTTGCGCTTCCTTGAGCACGTCTGCAAACGGTAAGCCCTTGTCGCGCATCTCCGAGAGAATGAAATTCGTCGTGCCGTTAATGATGCCGGCGATCCACTGGATGCGGTTCGCGGAGAGACCCTCGCGTAGCGCTTTGATGATGGGCACGCCGCCGGCAACGGCGGCTTCGAAAGCGACCATCACGCCTTTCTTTTGCGCTGCTGCGAAGATCTCGGTGCCATGGACCGCGAGCAGGGCCTTGTTGGCGGTCACAACGTGCTTGCCATTCTCGATAGCCTGTAGCACGAGATCCTTGGCGACGGTGTAACCGCCGATGAGTTCAACGATGATGTCGATCTCGGGATCCTTGACCAGTGAGAACGCATCGTTGGTGATGCGTGTAACACCTCCCGTGACTTTCTGTGCAAGCTCAGTGTTGCGTTCGGCCACGGCCGTGATGCGGATCGGGCGGCCTGCGCGACGCGTGATTTCTTCTGCGTTACGCGATAACACCGTGAAGGTGCCGCCGCCGACGGTGCCGATGCCCAAGAGGCCAACGTTGATCGGTTTCATGCCAGTGATTTCTTCAAGTTATAAGCAATGATGGAAAAACCCTCGCGGAAATAGAATTTATGTGAGAGGTGACGTTGGATGCCGGAGTCGAGCACAAGATTGATCGCCCCCGCCTGTTTGGCCCTATCTTGCATATAAGTGGTCAAGGTACGGCCCACGCCGCGAGATCGGTGCGCTTCATCGGTGACCAGATCGTCTACATAAAACTTGATGCCGTCATGCGTGTCTTCGTAACAACGCCATACCACGAGGCCGACAACGTTGTCATTTTCAGTTGCGACGGCCATGCGCGCGCCAAAACCGAAAACGCGCCGCATGCATTCGACATAATTTTGCGGCAGACGCTGACGCAATTGACGATGCACCGATTCGGCTTTGGTCAACAACGAAGGTTCGACTATGTGACCTGCATCGTTGCAGATATCGATAATACGGAATGCAGGTTCGGACATGATTTTTCTTAGCTGCGGCGCTTTCGATAGTGTTCGAGAAAGTGGGCAATGCGACCGATCGCTTCGCGCAAGTCGTCCTCGTGCGGGAGAAATACGACGCGAAAATGATCCGGACTTTTCCAGTTGAAGCCGGTGCCTTGCACGACGAGCACTCGCTCCTGTTCCAGCAATTCAAGAATGAAAGCCTGATCGTCGGCGATTGGATAAATTTTCGGATCGAGGCGCGGAAACAAATAGAGCGCTGCGCTGGGTTTGACACACGACACGCCTGGAATGGCGGTGAGTAACTCATGAGCGAGATCGCGCTGGCGACGCAGGCGTCCGCCTGGCGCGACAAGATCCTTGATGCTTTGATAGCCACCCAGCGCAGTCTGGATGGCCAACTGCCCCGGTGTGTTCGAGCACAGGCGCATCGAAGCCAGCATGTTGAGGCCTTCGATGTAATCGCGTGCATGTTTCTTCTCGCCCGATACGACCATCCAGCCCGCGCGATAGCCGCAGGAGCGGTAGTTCTTCGACAGGCCATTGAAGGTGATGAACAGTACGTCGTCGGCTAGCGAAGCGATGCTCGTGTGTGTGACATCGTCATAGAGCGTCTTATCGTAAATCTCATCGGCGAAGACGATCAGATCGTGCTGGCGCGCGACGCTAACGATGTCCTGCAGCACCTCTTGCGGATACAGCGCAC
>DASUGV010000169.1:0-4308 GCA_036273835.1 Rhodocyclaceae bacterium | reverse complement strand
CAACTCGGCATTCTTCAATCCGGCAGGCAATGACGTTACCGACGTGCATCGGGCGCTGATGCGTGTCGGCATCAACAATGCCCGCACGCTGGCATTCGCGGTAATTGGCGATCAGCTCGCCACGGCGCAGGAGTTCGCGCCGGTACTGAGACTCGCGGAGCAATTGTGGCGGCACACGGTGGATGTCGCTTCCCTCTCGTATGCCATTGCGCTACAACTCGATCGCGTGCCGCCCGATACGGCACTGCTGGCCGGCATGGTGCACGACCTCGGTCAGTTCTATCTGCTGGCGCGTGCGCACGAGTTTCCCGAATTGCTGGCAGATGAAGGGGAGATGTCGGAGTTCATCCTGTTCTGGCACAAACAAGTGGGTCAGGCGGTGCTCAAAGCATTGGGTACGCCCGAGGTGATCGTCAATGCGCTGAACGAGCAAGAAGTATTTGGCCCCAACTGGCCGCCGCAGAATCTTTCCGATGTGTTGTTTCTGGCTAACAGCGCGACCGGTGCGCCCAATCCATTCAGTACGGTGCCGCTGGAAATGCAAATAGCATTACGGCAAACGGCTTTTGAAGGCGTCGACTACGCGGTGGTCAACAAATTGCTCGACGAAGCGCGTGTGCAACGCGCCGCGGCAATGGCGATGCTATCTTAATCAAGCCACTTTGCTTTCCAAAGCGGTGCTAGAACTCACACACTCTTTATTTTGGTTACCCCGAACGGGTCGCGTTCGATAGTCGATGGAGATGAGAACCATGAAACTCGGTCAATATTTATGCTGCTTGGTCGCGGCAAGCACGTCAGTATTATCCATGCACTTTGCCTTGGCGCAGACCGACACTTCCAGCAGTTCATCCGGGTCAGGCGGCGGTTCGGGCAACGGCCCTGTCGGCTACAGTAAATGTGCAGATGTTGGCGGCACTTGCGCGGTAACGGGCGGCTCGGGCATGGTGGTCTTTGGCGGCAATGGCCACTGGGCTTACAAGTATGTGGGCTCAGGCAAAAGTGTCGCATGCACAGTTGCGGCCTTCGGTGGCGATCCAGGCGGCAATCCCAATGCATGCTTCGCACAAAACTAACAGTCAATTCATTTAAATGGCATTAACGACGGAGCACGGCGAATCGTGCTTCGTGTAGTCAAATTCGGATGGCCGAAGAGAAGCGTCGCCGCGATTTATAATGCATTTGGCATTACAGGCGAAGCCGCGGCGATCGAATAAGGTCATCGGCGCAGCAGCCTGGCTAGACTGTGATACGCAGACAATGAAGTCATATTTAAATATGTCAAAGTCATCATATACAATAAAAGCAGGTGCTGGAGCTCGACATTTGGCGGCTCTTTTCGACCGTTGGGCGGTGTGCTTGCTGTAGTGCAATATGACTGAGGCAATTTCGTGATCTGGTTTACCCGAAGAGGATCAGATTATGAAAAGTCTCAAATGGTCATTTGTATTGTTTGCCGTATGCACATTGGCCGCTGGTGCGGTTGCCGCGCATGTCGGTATGGATTGGCGTCCGCAACATCGTGACGACGCTTTGCATAACGAGCTTGGCATGGTCGTCGCCGTCATCGATGGCGGCACCTTGCAAGTGGAATTAAAAGACCGCGTCGTCAACGTGAAGCTGTCGGGCATCGCCGCGCCCATGCAAGGGCAGCCACTCTTTGCCGAATCGACCCAGTCTCTCTACGATCTGGCTGTATCGCGCCAGGTTGCGCTGACATTCGGGAGAACGGTTGGCCATGATATTTGGATCGCTTCCGTCACGCTCGATGGCATCGATCTGTCGTCCGAACAAGTGTCGAGAGGGCTCGCCCGTGTCGCGTCGGATGCAAATGACAACCTGCGCCATCTTCAAGCAGAGGCACAGAAAAATGACCGCGGCTTGTGGGCGCCGCCCGAATCCGTTTCGCTTGCTGCGGGATAGAATGCAATGCGTGCGTTTTGACATCCAGTCAATTGGGCGCGGGTTTGCGTTTCAACCCCAACACTCTGCGAATCTGTTCGGAATCGGCCAGCATGACAACGTTTCCCGCTGCAGCGCAGACAATTCCCGCGACCGTCCATATGCGCCAAGCATAAGCTTCGAATATCGCGGACAACAATAGCGCAAGAATTGGCACGGCAATCGCAATGTAACCCGCCCGTCCCGCGCCGATGCGTCCCATGAAGGCGAGGTACGCCGCGAAAGCGAACACCGAACCGAATACGGCTAGATAAAACAGCGATGCGACATAAGCGGGCCGGATATCGAACACCAAACTGCGATCGCGTAGCAGCGTAAACACAAGCGCGACGGCGCCTCCGACCAGCATGCCGTAAGCGGTGCTGGGCAGAAGCGGAATGTTGGCATTGCGATTACGCTGCGCGACGAGATTACCCAGTGAAGCGAGCAGCGCGGCGGCTACACCGCATGCGATGCCGATCCAATTCGATGTGCTTTGCCCACGGGTCACTTCAGGCCAGAACACCAGCACGATACCCAGCACGCCAAGGCTAGCACCGAGCAACGATTTGCGATTGAGCTGCTGTGCGAATGCTATTCGCATACCCGCTAGATTGAACAGCAGCATGGCGGAATTGAGAACAGCCATGAGACCCGAGGCAATATGGCGCTCCGCCTCGTACACCAGCATGTAGCTCACGCCGAACAACAAGACTCCCTGCAGCGCGGACCAGGTGAATTCCGACGGGTTGAAATGCAAACGTTCCTTCCTTATCGCGCACCACGTCAACATGATCAGACCGGCTAGCAGGAAGCGGTACGCTACCGACGCCGATGCGGGAACGATGCCGTACTGAAAAGTGATTGCTAGCCAGGTCGATCCCCAGATGAGCGTGGCGATCAGATAAAGAAATAAATTCGACACAAAAAGTTCACCGAAGGACGATTTCGAATGTAACGCACAAGTGTAGTGCCCTTGCGCGATTCGATGGACAAAAGCGCTCGCGTCCTGGCATGGCGATTGGACCGGTACGCGCTTGCCGCGTGTCCGTAAGTCCGTGCAGCCGCCGGGCTGCGATGATCGGCCGAAGCGTTTCGCGCCCGATTGGCGACGGCATACTGGAGGCACTTCAAAGTATCGTCTTGTGTGCGTCATCGGTAACGCATACATGCCTCGCGCATGTCAGCCTTCCGCTTAAATTTCTCTAGCCGTTTGCTGTATCCGTCGATGGTGCTGCTGGTCGTCGCATGCGGTTCGGTGCCCGATACCGCGCCACCGCAGCACGCTAAGGCTCGCAAACTAAGTCAGAAGGCGGCGGCCGCATCCGCGGTTTCACCGAAGCCTCCATTGCCGACTGTCTATAGTGTGCCCGAAGCGGAAATCGCGTTACAACGCCTGATCCCTGCGAGAGTCGCCGACGCGGCAGGATGGTCTGCCGACATAACGAATGCCATTGGCGTATTGCATATCCCGTTGTCGCCGGAAAATTTGTGCAGCGTCGTCGCGATCATCGAACAAGAGTCGGCGTTCCAGGTCGATCCAGAGGTACCGAATCTGCCGCGCATCGTGATGAACGAGATCGAAACGCGGCGCGATCGTTACGATATTCCGAAGCTGCTCGTCGAAACGGGTTTAAAAAAAAACAGCCCGGATGGCCGCAGCTACAATGCACGCATCCAGGCATTGCGTACGGAATCCGATGTCAGCAAATTGTATGAAGATATGCTATCCGAATTACCGGAACTTGCCCGCGCCTATCAGCCGAGTAATCCAATCAAAACGGTCGGTGCGATGCAGGTCAACGTCGCCTTCGCCGAAGACTACGCCCGCGGCAAAGCTTATCCATATGGCAGGGTCAGTTCCGTGCGACACGAAGCGTTCACGCGGCGTGGCGGTATTTATTTTGGCGTCGCCATGCTGCTCGATTATTCGGCGCCATATCCGACGCCTCTCTATCGCTTTGCCGATTACAACGCGGGCCGTTTCAGTAGCCGTAACGCCGCTTTTCAGATGGCGCTTGCAGAAGTAAGCGGCATGCCGCTGACCGCTGATGGCGATCTGCTCATGTACGAAGACGGACAGCCTGTTGAGACGCCCAGCCTCACGCAGCGTGCATTGGAAGGTCTCTCAGTGAAGCTTGGACTATCCCGTGCCGCGATCAGGCACGATTTGCTATTGGAAAAAACCGAGCAATTTACAAACACGCGATCCTGGCTGGGTGTCTATTTGTTGGCGGATGCCACCAGTGGCCATATGGCGTCGCGTGTGGCGATGCCGCAAATCGCCGTGCATAGTCCAAAATTCAACCGCACGCTGACGACTGCGAGTTACGCCTTACAAGTAGAGGGGCGCTGGTCGGCATGCAT
>DASUGV010000168.1:0-2112 GCA_036273835.1 Rhodocyclaceae bacterium | reverse complement strand
GCACCATCGGTATTGATGTAGTTGCCGCTTGTGCTGTTGTAGGTGTAGAGCTGTTCCGCGCCATCGGCGGCAATGCGCGTCACGGTACTGCCGGCGGTATTGACAGTGCCTGTGAGCTTGTAGAGCTGACGTGCGAAACTCAATCGCCAGTTGTCGCCGTTGTCGTCGTTGAATTGGCCTTGGCTGTTGTAGGTGCGTACGACGTCGATGTCCGGACCGATGCCCAGCAGCATCTGATCCTGTTGCTGAATGACCAGATTGCCGTTGGCCGCATTGATATAGGCTTGATCGCCTGCTTGCCCTAACGCTGCCTGCCCCGCCAAGGAGCCTAAGGAACTATTCGTCAGGCCCAAGCCCGTGCCATCGACCACTGCGACCATTTAATCTCTCCGAACGTATCGTTGCCAGCGTCATCATTACGCCTTCAAGCAATACATCCAGATTTATTCATCTTGGTTTAGCACTATTTCAATAAATAAATTTGCTTGTCATACCCTGTAGTACGCTTGACAATAAAAGATTTCTCAACTTGCAATTCATACAGATTCCTGACCAAGTTAAATTCTTTTTGACTTAGCTCTTACGCTCATCCAGTATTAAGGCGACCGTTCACACGGTCAGCGAAAAAATACCCATTCGAGGAGACACTAATGAAAGCTAAACAACTAGCGCTGTTGGCGCTACTTGCTGGGGTGATGTATGACGCCAGCGCGGCTAACCGGCCAGCCGGTTACACCACCATTTGTACCGAAGGCCAGACCTGTTCTGTCGCGGCAAGCACCAACGTTGCATACGGTCGTGCAGACACATTCACGTTCAAGGTTCTAAGCGGCAGCTTCGTATGCAGCGAAGCCACGTTTGGTGCTGGGACTCACGTCACAGGTGGCACGGATGAATGCTCGGTGCCGAGTGGTAGCTCGTCTTCGAGTTCATCATCAAGTTCCTCAAGCAGCAGCTCAAGTTCAAGCAGTTCATCTTCGAGCTCTTCGTCAAGCAGTTCGTCATCGAGCAGCTCGTCGAGCTCTTCTTCCAGCTCCAGCAGTTCGTCCTCGTCGAGCTCCAGCTCATCGGGCGGCAGCAGTAACGTGACGCTGTCGGCATGGCCTGGATGCCCCGCATATCCGAACCCAGGCAGTGCAAATACGGTTCAGCTCAACGCTGGCGCAGATGGCAAGCAACCTGGCATCACCGTTCTCGCGGGCCAAACGTACGATGGTGGTGGTCAACGCTTCCAGTTGTCCGGCGGCAGCCAATCCGAAGGCCAACCGCCGGTATTCGAACTGCAAGAAGGCGCAACGCTAAAGAACGTTGTCATTGGCAACCTCGCGGCGGATGGCGTGCACTGTGAAGGCAACTGCCTGGTCTCCAACGTGTGGTGGGAAGACGTCGGCGAAGATGCCGCAACCGCGCTGGGCGGTCCAGGCACGGAGATGCACATTGACTGCGGTGGCTCTTTCCTCGGTACGGACAAGACCTTCCAGCACAATGGTCAAGGCCTCATGCACATCTCGCGCTTCGTCGCCGATAACTGGGCTACCAAAGGCGGTAAGTTCTACCGTTCGTGCGGCGACTGTACCGGCAACAAGGGTCCGCGCACGGTGCTCATCGAAAACTCGCGCATTCACAACCACGAGACGATCGTCGGTGTTAACAGCTCTTACACGAACGGCACGCCACCCGATCATGCCACCTTGCGCAATGTGATCGTGTTGCGCTGGAACGGCGAAGTCGAAATATGTAACACCTTCAAAGGTGTGGTCGACCACAACGGCTCGTCAAGCGATATAGGCGACGAGTGGAATACCAGCACGTGCGACGTGAGTCCATCCGACATCACTGCTGTCGACAAACTCGGTGGCACCAAGAAAACCGGCATCACCCCAGGCAACTTGCCGGATCCGGTACCGGTGAATCGTGTGCAGGAAAACTGGAACTATTGACCGCAGCATGACGCATCAGGATTAGTTCCGATGTGTCAATCAGGTTAGTTTAAACAAAGCGTCCGAGGAGCAATCCTCGGACGCTTTTTACTTACGATCGGTCGCGCAGAGCCCGCGTTGGTAGAGCCTTGGATCAATCTCGCGTTGCGGCTTGAAAATAATGTCACTTCGG
>DASUGV010000167.1:0-6221 GCA_036273835.1 Rhodocyclaceae bacterium | reverse complement strand
TGTGCATCGGCACCGGCATGGGTGCCGCCGGTGTGTTCGAACGGGTTTGATTCAGAGCAAAAGATCCGGATACAGATATTTATTACCAAGACACACAGAGCGCAAAGTTTCACCAACAAAGACGGCTTATTTGGTTTCTTTGTGCACCTTAGTGTCCTTTGTGACTTGGTGGTGATGCCCTTTTATTCTTTGCTTTTGTGCGGGCATGCTTAGGATTCATTTCATAAATGCTGTAGGGCGTGGTATCGCGCTGTGGGAGCGACGTCCACGTCGCGATATGCTAAATGCTTACGCCATGTGCATTTTAAATCGAACCCATTGTGCGGCAAGCCCTAACCATTCGTGAACGGCATACCAGCCAGAATAGGCGCTTGTCATATTTGGAATGAAATCGACAAACTCTTCCTCGCCCGGACCGCCGGTAAAGAAAGCAGTGGGCGCAGGTATGACGTCGAGTCCTTGTTCCCTGAATTCATTGACCGCGCGGCGCATGTGGGCGGCGTGCGTGACCAAAGCGATCGTATGGATGCCAGCCTGTTTCAGTATTTCCGCCGAGTAACGCGCATTGTCCGCCGTATCCAGGGAACGCCCTTCTATCCATTTGGTATCGATGCCGAAGTCGGTGTGCAGGCTCTCGGCGATCAATTCCGCTTCGGGTTTCTGTCGCGAAAAGAAAGTGCCACCGGATGTCAGCACGGGTAATCCACTACGTTTGGCTAAGCGCGCGCCATAGCGGATGCGTTCGAATGTCAGCCGCGTCGGCGTCGAGCCGCCATACTCTGCCGCGTAACCGCGTTGGCCGCCCGCGAGAATGACAATGGCTTGCGCACGCCGTAGGCCTTGCGGCGTAATGACTGGGTATTTTTCCAGCGGGCCGGTCAGCAAATCCACACTCGCGGGTGTGGAGAGAAAGATCGTGATCGCCAACCCTAACCAGGCGACATACTTGCCCAGCCGTGGGCGAAATTGCAGTAGCACCAGGCCTAATCCGATCAAGATGATGGGCATAAGCGGTGGAACCAGCAGGACAGAAATAATTTTTTTCAAGAAAAAAGTGATTGGCATGATGATTTGAGCGGGGGGAACGGGAACGTATTGGCTACTTTATTTCGTCGAGTAGTACAGTATGATCGCAAGCAGTTGGAATACACCGGGGAAGGGTTTTAGAAAATCGTCCCGGCAAACATGCTGCGGAACTGAACTTATCGGGAGCAGACTTGGGTTTACGCGAACTGGCCGTTACGCTCATTGTAGTGCTGGCGCTCTATCTATTGTCGCTGCTGTGGCGCCTGTTGAGATTGGGCAACAAGGCCAAGCGCGGGAGGCCGGCGCTGCATGAGCCTTTCGGCCCGGCGCAGACGATCATACCGGGACTGCCTCCCATCGATCATGACGTTTTGATGGATGACGAGCTAAACGACGAGCCGAGCGAACTGGCCGACGACGATGCGCATGTACATTTTTCCTCCGACTCCGTGCGCAATCGCGCGGTGGCCGAACCTGATGCATCATCCTTTAGTTTCGACGCATTGCTCGAGATGCGTCAGACCCATCACGTTGTCGATACACTGCGCAACGAACAAGCTGCCATGCAGGAGGAGATCGCCCGCTTGCGCGCCGAAGTGGCGGAATTGAATGCCAAGTTGAGTAGCGAGCTACGCACTACGGCGCATGTGTCGCCGCTCTATGACGAAGCCGTGGGACTGGCACGCCGGGGCATGGACGTGCAAGCGATCGCCGAGCGATGCGGCATCTCGGTGTCCGAAGCGGAACTCGTGCGGGCTTTGGCCGCTTCATCACAATCAGGGGGACGAGAGCATGGATGATTCACCACGGTCCAACGGTAGCGAAAATGCTAAAGGCATAAGGCGTCAACTCATCGCGCGCGGGGCGGTTGCTGTCGCTCTGATCGTCGCCTTGTTGGCGGCACTGGCATTGTTCCAGCGCAATCAATCGTCCGAGCCAAGCGAACCCGCACCCGTTGCCAAGACGATCACGCCGATCGGTCCATCCTTGTCATCGCCTTCCCCTGCGGATTCGCAATCGCCATCGCTGGCCGACGCCGCGACCGATGCCGTCAAGCAATCGTCCGATGCGCCGGAAGTCAGCGGCACGGCGCTGAGCGATACATCGTCGCCTCCCGCCGAACCGGAAGAGAGTGCGGAACCGACGGTCGCGCCATCGCCGGTGAAAAAGACTCGGCCGACGAGTAAAGCGCCGCATCTTGTCGTCGAACAGTCAGCGGCCAAAACGCCGCCGCAAGTCGCCAAGCCAGTGCCCGCACCTGCCGCGCAGCCGGCAAGCAGACCAGAGACGCCGCCGAATTCTGCCGGTTACGTCGTGCAGCTCGGCGTATTTTCCAACACGGCCAATGCTGAAGAGCTACGTACGCGTTTGACGGAAAACGGGATTCCCTCGCATTTGGAAACCCGCGTGCAGTTGGGGCCGTTCAACACTCGGCAAGAGGCGCTTGCCGCACAGGACAGATTGCGCAAGTTAGGTATGGCGCCGGGCATGGTGGTCGCAACGAAGAAATAGAGGGCCAAAGCACTGCTTGATCGGGTGGTGCTGGCGCGCACATAGCCCTACAGTTTGTCACTGCGATATGTAACCAGCGACAACTAACGGGACAACCAAAGGAGCCGTCATGAAGATTGAAAGCCCGAACTTCGGTAGTCTCGATGTCGACCCTGCCAAGCTGATTGAATTTCCCGCCGGCCTGCCGGGCTTCGAAGACTGCAAGCGCTTCACCTTGATCGAAGTCGACAGTCCCAAGGCCGCCGCGATCGCTATCCTGCAGAGCGCCGACAGGCCCGATGTGGCATTCTCGGTGACGATACCGGATCACTTCGGATTGCATTACGAATTCGATCTGACGTCGGAAGAAGAAGAGGTATTGCGTGCCAAGCGTGTGGAAGACATCGTTGTGCTGCTGATTCTCCGCCGCGACGAGAGTGCTCGCACTAGCGCGGCTGCCGCGCCCGTAAAGGCCAACCTCACCGCGCCGCTCGTGATCAATGCGGTGTCCCGGCGCGGAATTCAGAAGATCATTGGCCGTATCGGATGCGATATCACCCTGCGCCCGGCGGCGTGAACCGATCGCCAGGCAATACGCCGAAACATTGTCGCGCCGGCACTCGAACTTTCTTTCGCGTGGATAGCCTCCGGCTCACGTAAAATTTCGCCGAACAGTCCTGTTCCGGCGGAGCGAACGCTTCCGTCCTTTTTGCAACGGAGCTCGCCATGACCAAACAGATCCTCTCCGCGCCCAACGTGCCCGCCGCGATCGGCACTTATTCTCAGGCCGTGCGCGCCGGCAACACCATTTACCTCTCCGGCCAGATCGGACTCGATCCCAACAGCATGCAACTCGCGGACGGCTTCGAAGCACAGGCCGTGCAAATGTTCGAGAATCTCAAAGCTGTGGCACAGGCGGCAGGCTCTTCGTTATCCGACGTGGTGAAGATCAATATCTTCCTGACCGACCTAGGCAATTTCGCGAAGGTCAACGAGATCATGGTCCGCTACTTCACCGAACCTTATCCGGCACGCGCCGCGGTCGGCGTTGCCGCGCTGCCGAAGGACGCGATGATCGAGGCCGATGCGGTGATGGTGGTTGGTTAAAATAATATCTACTTGTATGTCATTTGATTGCCATGAGTCGTGACGTCACTGCCACTGTTCGTAAGGTTCGCTCGAGTGAGTTGCCAAGGCTTTTGCCGTTGTATCGCTACCTAAACCCGGACGACGCCGAACTGACAATAACAGTTGAACTCGAACAATTGTGGCAAAGCATTCTCGCCAACCCGCAGTTGCACTATCTAGTTGCAGAAGTTGACGAGCGAATCGTCTCGACCTGCGCGCTGGCGATTATCCCCAACTTGACACGCGCAGCGCGGCCATATGGTCTGATCGAAAATGTAGTTACCGATCCTGCATATCGCAAGCGAGGCATTGCGACGCATTTGCTCCATACTGCGCTTGATCTGGCGTGGGCACACGATTGCTACAAGGTAATGTTGATGACTGGCCGCAAGGACGAAGCAACGCTGCGCTTCTATAGCCAAGCAGGTTTTGTCTCAGGCGAGAAGACAGGTTTTGTTGCACGGCCACGTGAACCAAGTATTTAGTTGTTCGTCATTACCGCCTTGAGAGCTTCGGGCTCAAGTCGGAATGCTGCTTATCCCACCACGCGGGAATGACGAGTTTGAAGCGCTTCTAGGATTTTTCGGCGTGAATAACATTGCGATCCCGTTTTTCCTTCGCGCCCCTTTGCGGTGAAAAATAATTAGTCCTACCGTGAGCGACACTAGTACCAAAAAAAAATCCGCCCTTGCGGGGCGCCTGCAAAAGCTCGGCATTTTTCGTGAGCAGGATTTGCTGTTGCATCTTCCGCTTCGCTACGAAGATGAAACAAGCATCACGCCCATCGACGATGCGCCGCAAGGCAAGCCGATACAAGTCGAGGGCGAGATTGAACATGCTGAAGTCATAGTACGCAGGCAGCGGCAGTTCGTTGCTCGGCTGCGCGATGCCACAGGCACCATCACGCTGCGATTCGTAAATTTCTATCCTTCCACACAAAAACAGTTGGCGGTGGGCAATCGTGTGCGCGCGTTCGGCGAATTGCGCGGCGGTTTCTGGGGCGAGGAGATGATTCATCCGCGTCTGCAATCCATCGCGGAAGGCGAGGTGTTGCCGCAAGCGCTCACGCCTGTTTATCCGACAACCGCCGGCTTGGCGCAAGGTGCGCTGCGCAAGCTGGTGATGCGTGCCTTCGAGCGGTGTCCCTTATCCGATCCATTGCCCGAAGCGCTACGCAAAAGCATGCACCTGCCGGGTTGGGAGCGCTCGCTGCGTTTTCTGCATCAGCCACCGCCAGAGGCCAAGTTGGCCGCGCTGGAAGAGCGTAGTCATCCGGCATGGCGGCGCATCAAGTTCGAGGAGTTGCTGGCGCAACAGATATCGCTGCGCAAGGCTTACGCGGAACGCCGTTCGCATAGCGCGCCGGTACTTAGATCAACCGGACAACTGACGGCCACGCTACTTGCACAGCTGCCGTTCGCGCTGACCGGCGCACAACGCCGCGCGGTGGACGAAATTGCGCGTGACCTAGTCGAGCCGCATCCGATGCAGCGCTTGCTGCAAGGCGATGTCGGCAGCGGCAAGACGATCGTGGCTGCGCTGGCCATGCTGCAGGCGGCGGAGAACGGCTATCAGGCGGCACTCATGGCACCGACGGAAATTCTTGCCGAGCAGCACTATCGCAAGCTTGCGTTGTGGCTCGAACCGATGGGCATGCAGGTGGCATGGCTGTCCGGTTCGCAGGGCAAGCGCGAACGCACGGCAATGCTTGAGAAGATCGCATCCGGTAATGCGTTACTGATTGTGGGCACGCACGCTTTGATCGAGAACACGGTCGCGCTGGATCGCCTCGGTCTGGCGGTGGTCGATGAGCAGCACCGCTTTGGCGTGCGTCAGCGTCTGGCCTTGCGCGAGAAAGTGGTCGGCATCCTGCCGCACATTTTGATGATGAGCGCCACGCCGATTCCCCGCACGCTGGCGATGAGCTACATGGCCGATCTCGACGTCTCGGTGCTCGACGAACTGCCGCCCGGCCGCACGCCTATCCTCACCAAGCTGGTGTCCGACGCGCGCCGCGATCAAGTGATCGCGCGTGTGCGCGATGCGTGCCGCGAAGGACGTCAAGCGTATTGGGTGTGCCCGTTGATCGAAGAGAGCGAGACACTGCAATTGCAGACGGCTGTTGCAACGTATGAAAGTCTCGTTGCCGAATTGCCTGAATTGCGCGTGGGTCTGGTGCATGGCCGTCTGAAGCCTACGGAGAAAGCGGCGGTAATGGACGGCTTCCTGAAAAATGACATTCAATTACTCGTGGCGACGACGGTGATCGAAGTGGGCGTCGATGTGCCGAATGCTTCGCTGATGGTGATCGAGCACGCGGAGCGCTTCGGGCTTGCGCAACTGCATCAATTGCGTGGCCGCGTGGGGCGTGGCGCGGCGGCATCGAGCTGCGTATTGCTTTATGCGAAACCGCTATCGGAAAACGGACGCATGCGGCTCAAGGTGATTTACGAAAATACCGATGGATTCGAGATCGCGCGCCGTGATTTGCAACTACGTGGCCCCGGCGAATTCATCGGTGCGCGGCAGAGTGGCGTGCCGCTATTGCGTTATGCCGATCTCGAAATGGATATAGA
>DASUGV010000166.1:0-5446 GCA_036273835.1 Rhodocyclaceae bacterium | reverse complement strand
CGAATCGCCGGATGCGCGACGCGCGGAAGCCGGAGAAACCGCGCGTGAGGTCGCGTTGCGGGCGGCCAAATCGCTCGAAAAATATTTAGTCGAATGTCATGAAGAGATCGCCGCACTCATCGTCGAACCGCTTATCCAATGCGCCGCGGGCATGGCGATGCACGATGCAGAATATCTAAAACAAATACGCTTGCTATGCGATCGTTTCGATGTGCACCTCATTGCCGATGAGATCGCTGTCGGATGCGGCCGTACCGGCACTTTCTTTGCCTGCGAACAAGCTTCAATCTGGCCTGATTTCATGTGTCTCTCCAAGGGTATTTCCGGCGGCTACCTGCCCTTGTCGCTGGTGCTTACCACCGACTCCATTTATCAAGCCTTCTATGACGATTCAATCAGCCACGGCTTTCTGCATTCCCACTCGTATACGGGCAATGCGCTTGCGTGCGCAGCGGCGCTGGCAACGCTTGAGCTATTCGAACGTGACAATGTCATCGCGGCGAACCAGCTGCGCGCAGTATGGATGACCGATGCCGCACGCACCATTTCGGCGCACCCGCGAGTCCGCAATATGCGGCAGTGCGGAATGGTGGTCGCTTTCGAGGTCGAGTCCCAAAACGCGAGTTTTCCACAGCGTTTTTTTCGAGCAGCGCTCGATAACCAGATTCTGCTTCGCCCTATTGGCCAAACCGTCTATTGGATGCCGCCCTATATATTGGACCAATCGAATATGGCGTGGTTAGGCGCTCAAACGCTGGCCGCACTGGATCAGACTATCTAAGATCCTCATGGGAACGATTCACTGGTAATTCCGTTGTCTCGGAGCCAAAAAACTTGTCAACCTTTTGTTTGCCGAGGCGTTCTTGGATGTGACGACACACATGTGCGTCGACTAAACATCCTCTTTTGAGACAAAGGACTAAATATGAACAAGCTGCTGACCGCCCTGATCGCTGGCCTTTTTGTTGCCACTACCGCTATTGCTGCCGATGCACCTAAGGCTGCTGCTGCGCCCGCAGCACCTGCCGCTTCCGCGGCTTCGGCACCTGCCGCTACGCCCGCCAAGAAGGCCAAGAAAGCCAAGAAGGCCAAGAAGGCTGCTGCTAAGGACGAAATGAAGAAGTAAGATTTCTTCGCTTCAAAAAACTGCATGCCGGACCGAGCAATCGGTTCCGCATGCAGTTTTTGTTTGTGAGCGCTTCGCGAAATTAAAAATGTCGCCTGACCATCAAACACCCGACGAAGCAATCAAATTCTCGCGCAAAGAATTACCGTTTATGATCCGCGCGAGCTTGTCGGCATATGCTGGATCGGTCGCATAGCCACCGTTCTGCAAGGCCCGGGCAAAGCCTTTTGCATCGGTCTGGCCAAGGGCCTCAGCATAACGCGGCGACTGGCGAATGAGGCGCGCGTAATCCTGAAATCCTTCCGCATAGGAATCATAGGCCCGAAAACGTTCGATACGATTTTGCGGCACGCCATTTTCATATTCCGTTGTCATTACCTCCACGACCTTACCCTTCCAACCCTTTCCAGCCTTGATATTGAAAAGATTGTGGCTTGAACGACCATCGCGGGTACGCATTTCGGCCGTGCCCCAACCGCTTTCGAGTGCTGCCTGTCCGATCAAGAAGTGCGTCGGCACGCCAAGACTGCGCGCGGCCTCAGCGGCCTGAGGCCAAAGTTCCGTTACAAAGTTCTGAGTTTTGGCGTCGTTTGTTTGCGCAGCGACAGATTGTGACGTTACATCGCTTGGCGGCTCATTCGTCGCCATGGCAGATTCGCTGGCGGGCGGCGCCGTCGATCCACTTGTCATAGGCGCCGACTTCAGATTATAAGTGGCCGGTTGCGGCGATGCTTGTTCGGACAATTGCTTTTCGAGGACAGCGGCGAGCCCTAAACCTCCTCGCTCCGCCATGACGGAAGCCAATTGCTGATCATGCAGTTCGTCATAAAAGCGGGTCGAATCGCTATCGAACAGACCATCGCTTGGCGTTGCGTCGCGCATCGACTTGAGTACGATTTGCATGAAGATCGCTTCGAATTGCTCAGCGACTTTCTTGATGGCCTCCGGCGATTTGTCGTTCGCCAATCGTTTGAGATCGCCGAGACTATTTGGATCGAGGGTATTGATCTGATCGATCATGATGATGACTTCAGATTACTTCCAACTCGGCGCGGAGTGCGCCCGCAGCTTTCATCGCCTGCAGGATATTGATCAGGTCGAGAGGGTTGGCACCCACGGCATTCAGCGCTTTCACGACATCGGCCAGATTGGCGCCCGGCTTCACATGAATGATGTTGCCGCCTTCTTGCTTCACATCAATTTGTGCGCTCTGCGTCACTGCGGTCTGTCCGCTAGAGAGTGCGTTGGGCTGGCTGACTTGCGTATCGTTGGCAACGGACACGGAAAGATTGCCGTGCGCAACAGCGCACTCCTGCAAACTCACCGACTGATTCATCACCACCGACCCGGTGCGTGAATTGACGATCACGCGCGCCGGCCCTTGCATGGGTGTGACGTCCAGATTTTCGATGCGACCCAGAAAAGCCATGCGTTCGTAAGGCACAAGAGGCGCACGCACCTGAACGCGCCGGGCATCGACCGCCCATGCATTGCCTTCTCCGAGCGCGCCATTGATCGCTTCCACCACACGCTGCGCCGTTCCGAAATCGGCTTCCGTAAGTTCGTAATACACCGAGTCCGTATCGCCAACCGGCATACGGACTGCACGCTCGACTATCGCGCCGCCCGGAATGCGACCGGCCGACAAGTGATTGACCGTCACCTTGGAGTTACCTCCTTCTGCGCCCGCACCGCCGACGATCACGTTGCCCTGCGCCATGGCATAGACCTGCCCATCCGGTCCTTTGAGCGGACTCATCAGCAAGGTACCGCCGCGTATGCTTTTGGCATTAGCAAGGGACGACACCGTCACATCGAATTGTTGACCCGGTTCTGCAAACGGCGGGAGCTGCATTGTCAGCATCACCGCGGCGACATTCTTCAATTGAAGAGAAGTGCCCGGCGGAATGCTCACGCCGAGATTACCCAGCATGTTGATCAAACTTTGCGTCGTGAACGGTGCCTGCGAAGTTTGGTCCCCCGTTCCATCGAGACCCACCACCAATCCGTAGCCAACAAGCTGGTTGCTGCGCACGCCCGCGAGGGTAGCAATGTCTTTGATGCGTTCGGCATATGCCTGCGATACGGCCAGCATCGACATCGATGCCAGAATGCATTTCACGAAAAAACGCTTGAGCGTACGCATGTCTGTATCCTTCACCACGGCAAAACATTCAGGAAGAAGCGTTGCAGCCAACCCATGGTCTGCGCTTCGTCGATATAACCATTGGCCTTATATTCGATGCGCGCGTCGGCAACTTGCGTGGACTGCACCGTGTTGGATGTCGTTACATAGGCGGGATTGACCACACCGGAGAAGCGGATGAACTCTTGCCCTTGATTGATCGCAATCTGCTTTTCGCCCGATACGAGGACGTTGCCGTTGGGATAGACATCGATCACTGTGACTGTGATCGTGCCGGTGAAATCATTGTTCGCCGCCGCGGCACCTTTACCCGAGAAACTGTTTGCATCGCCGGCCGTTGCACCGACAGTGAGATTGGACAGGAACTTGCCCGGCGCGCCCGCGAAGGTGGGCAGGCTTGCCGTCGTGCTAGCGCTACGCGCCATACTGGAATTCGAATCCTTGCTAGCCTTGGTGCTTTCGACAAGATTAACTGTCAACGTGTCCCCCACTACGCGCGCGCGCCGATCTTCAAACAAGGGGTGCATGGCGGCAGCCTGATAAATGGCGCCTGTTGCAGGTGTGTTTACGTCCGGAGGCACCGGCCGTGCGCTCATCGGCTGATGAACGCTGGTAGGCGGCGTTATACATGCCGATAGCATTAATGCCAAAAGCATCGACGGTAGCGTGGGCCTGATATTAACCATTAGGCGGCATCTTTCACATTACATCTGCGTCAGCCGGGACAGCATGGTATCCGCCGTCGTAACGACCTTGGAATTGAATTCGTAAGCACGCTGCGTTTGGATCATGCCGACCAGTTCTTCAGCCACATTTACGTTGGAGGTCTCCACAAAATTTTCATTCAATGTGCCGGAGCCGTTCGTACCCGGCGTGCTGGCCGTTGGCGTTCCGCTGGCGGCGGTTTCAAGAAACAGGTTTTGGCCGACGCTTTGCAAACCGCCTGGATTGACAAATGTCGCGAGCTGAATCGTGCCGATTTGACTTGGTGCTGCCGTACCCGCCTGAGTCACGCTCACCGTTCCGTCATTACCGATGGTGACGGTCACCGCATCGGCTGGAATGGTGATCGCGGGCTGCAAGGGAAAACCGCTCGACGTCACCATTTGTCCTTGAGAGTCTTTTTGAAATGAACCGTCGCGCGTATAGCCGGTGGTGCCATCCGGCATGAGTATCTGAAAAAAACCTGAACCCTGAATGGCGAGATCGAGCGCGTTGCCCGTTTGCTGCAAACTGCCTTGCGTGTGAATACGTTCGGTCGAAACCGGGCGCACACCTGAACCAATTTGCAGGCCGGAAGGAATCGTCGTGGTCTGCGACGAAAGCGCGCCAGGCTGACGTATCGTTTGATAGAGCAGATCCTCGAATACCGCACTGGCACGCTTGAAGCCGTTGGTGCTCACGTTCGCAAGATTATTCGATATGACATCCAGTTGTGTCTGCTGAGCGTCGAGACCGGTTCTGGCAATCCATAATGCTGGAATCATGCTGCTTATCTCCTATTGACTTAGCGTACTGCTCGAGTGCCGTTTTTCGTGCCGCGATTACCGGCTGAAAAACCATTCAATCTGTTTTAGTGCGTCAGAATTGCCGTTGCTGCGCGATCGTCGTCTTCCGCAGTGGTAATCATTTTTGTCTGGAATTCGAATTGACGTGCCAGAGAAATCATCGACACCATTTGTTCCACCACGCTAACGTTGCTGCCCTCGAGATAGCCTCCCGCGACTTTCACATTTTCGTCCTGCGCTGCGGGCTGACCGTCGGCAACACGAAATAGCCCATCGTCGCCGCGTTGTAATTGCGCCTCCGGCGGATTCACCAGCTTCAGGCGTGCCACTTGTGTGGAAATAGCCTGACCGGTTAATTGGGTCGCCGAAATCGTTCCATCCGCTCCCACTTCAATCGAGCTATCGGGTGGCAAAGTGATCGGACCACTGTCGCCGAGCACTTGCAAACCGCTATGCGTATGTAATATGCCGTTTTCATCTTCTTCAAAGCTACCATCGCGGGTATAAGCCTCGCCCGTAGGCGTTTGCACGGCAAAATATCCGGTACCTTGGACGGCCATATCGAGCGAACGTCCTGTCTGCTTCAACGGGCCCGCGGTGAAATCGCTTGCCACGCTGGTATCCACCACGAAAGCGCGCGTGGGTAACGCTTGCGACTGAATTTGT
>DASUGV010000165.1:0-2550 GCA_036273835.1 Rhodocyclaceae bacterium | reverse complement strand
GTGGTCTGCGTGTCCGCTATGCCGTTACGCACCGGCTCTCTGTGGCCCTTAATGACCACGGTGTATTCATTGTTGAAATCGCCCGTCATGGTCGCGTGCGAGGTCAGCGTGGAATCATTCAATTTGCATACGCTGTCGTATTCCCAGCCGTTGCCGAATCGTTTCGATGCCTGATGGGTGCACGATAAGTTGTTGTCGTAGAGAGTGCGCTTTTGCATGTCGGCGTCTGTCTTCTCATCGACGCATTGCTGGCTGGAAACGGTACGTCCTTTCATCTGTGCCGACTCCATCGTGCTTTCCCATAAACCGGATTTGCGATGCGGCATGTCCTGCGCGGAAGCGCCGGTCATCGTGCCGTACAAGACAAACCACAATACGGAACACACCGATTGCCTTAATGCCATTGTCACACTCCCATTCAGAATTGCTTAATCGAACAATGCTGCGGCATGGTGACGCAAATGATCGTCAATGAATGTCGCGATGAAGTAATAGCTGTGATCGTAACCGGCCTGATAGCGCAGTGTAAGAGGATAACCGGCTATGGCAGCCGCGCGCTCCAAGCTGCGTGGTTTGAGTTGCGTCGCTAAAAACGAGTCTGCTTCGCCCTGATCAATTAACAAGGGCAATTTTTCCGTGGCACCGGCAATCAGCTCGCTGGCATCCCACTTTTTCCACGCATCGCGATCCGGCCCAAGATAATGGCCGAACGCTTTCTCGCCCCACGGACAATCGATGGGATTGCAGATCGGCGCAAACGCCGACACGGAACGACAGCGCCCCGGGTTGCGCAATGCGCAGACTAGCGCGCCGTGCCCGCCCATTGAATGACCTGCGATGCTGCGGCGATCACTCGCGGGAAATTCCTGCTCCACCAAGGCAGGCAATTCCGTTAGGACGTAGTCATACATGCGGTAATGCGATGACCATGGCGCTTCGGTCGCGTTCACGTAGAAGCCTGCGCCAAGACCAAAATCCCAGCCGCCATCCGGATCGCCGGAAACGCTTTCGCCGCGCGGGCTGGTATCCGGCGCCACGATGGCAAGACCCAGTTGCGCGGCCAAACGTTGCGCACCGGCCTTCTGCATGAAATTCTCGTCGGTGCACGTCAGGCCGGAGAGCCAGTACATCACCGGCACGCGCTGCCCCGCCAGTGCTTGCGGCGGCAGATACACCGCGAAGATCATGTCGCAATCGAGCGCCTGAGAACGATGCCGGTAGCGGCGATGCACACCACCGAAGCTGCGGTTCTCAGCGATCAACGCGATCTCAGATGTCATAGTGGATCACGGAGCGGATGCTCTTGCCCTCGTGCATGAGATCGAAGGCCTTGTTGATGTCGTTCAAACCCATGGTGTGAGTAATAAACGTATCGAGTGGAATCTCGCCTTTCTGGAAACGCTCGACATAGCCCGGTAGTTCCGTGCGTCCCCGCACACCGCCGAATGCGGAGCCGCGCCACACGCGACCCGTGACAAGCTGGAAAGGACGTGTGCTGATTTCCTGTCCCGCACCCGCCACACCGATGATGACCGATTCGCCCCAGCCTTTGTGGCAACACTCCAGTGCGGAGCGCATGACATTCACATTACCGATGCATTCGAAGGAATAATCCACGCCGCCGTCGGTAAGATCAACAATCACTTGCTGAATCGGTTTGTCATAATCTTTGGGGTTGATGCATTCAGTCGCACCCAGCTGTTTGGCGATTTCGAATTTCGCCGGATTGGTATCCACGCCAATGATGCGTTCGGCATTGGCCATCGCCGAGCCGATCACAGCCGACAAACCAATACCACCCAACCCGAAGATGGCTACCGTACTGCCCGGCGTGACCTTGGCAGTATTGAGTACCGCACCGATGCCGGTCGTGACGCCGCAACCCAGCAGGCAGACTTTTTTCAGCGGCGCATCCTTGCTGATTTTGGCCACTGCGATTTCTGGCAGCACTGTGTACTCCGAGAATGTGGATGTACCCATGTAGTGAAAAATCGGCTTGCCATTCTTCGAAAATCGCGACGTGCCATCGGGCATCAGCCCTTTACCTTGAGTGCTGCGGATAGCCTGGCAAAGATTGGTCTTGCCGGACAGACAGAACTTGCAGCGGCCGCATTCGGGTGTGTACAGCGGAATGACGTGATCGCCAACAGCCAGCGACGTCACGCCCGGTCCAACTTCCTCGACGATGGCGCCGCCTTCATGGCCGAGGATGGCCGGAAAGATGCCTTCCGGATCGTCGCCCGACAAGGTATAGGCATCCGTATGACAAACGCCTGTCGCGACAACGCGCAACAGCACTTCCCCATGCTGTGGCGGCGCCACGTCAACCTCGGTGATTTCCAATGCCTGGCTAGCAGCCCAGGCAACGGCAGCGCGGGATTTGATCATGGCAAAACTCCGTATCTGATTGGCCTGCACCATTATATAAGGCGCAAGCTCAATACCATCTTTACTACGCCGATACCGCTCGTAGCAATGGGGCGGGCAATCACACAAATCATCTGTAAAATGCGCTGCTTCACAGCGGCCACATTCATGCAAACATTTCTA
>DASUGV010000164.1:0-2176 GCA_036273835.1 Rhodocyclaceae bacterium | reverse complement strand
GGTCGACAAGAATATCGCCATGCCGCGCGTGCGCTGATCCGGCGGTGTGTGGCTTGTGATATAGCTCTGCGCGGTCACGAACACCGCGCCGTAACCAACCGCCGTGATCGAACGCCACATCAGCAATTCGTAGAAGCTGGAAGAAGAAGCCGTCAATATCAGGCCAAGCGTTGTGACCGCCGCACCGACGCCGAACGCACGGCGATAGCCTACTTTGTCGCACCAGCGGCCCGCCCACAGCATGGAGATTGCCCACACCAGCATGAACAGCGAAATGGGTAGACTGATCAATAGCTGACGCGAGATGCCGATCGAGGGATCATAAAACTGACCCGCGAACAGCGGAAAGAACGACAACGACAACGAATCGGCAGACACCAGCAGAAAGAATGGCCAGCGTATGTAGTCGATCTCGGAAATGCTCAGTGTATTTTTCTCGTCGCGCGCGTTGAAATTGAAAGCCACATTTTGCGGTTCAATACCCGCCAGTCTGCATCGCCGCTGATATTGCTGATAACCGAAATTGAGCGCGGTCAGCACACGATTGAACTGCACATTGAGGCGCCCAATGCCACCGATGAAATCGCGCGGCAAGTAATGCGAGAAATCGCCTCGCTTCACATTCAAGAAAAATTCATGCAAAAGCAATAATGGTGTCGACACCGAGAGCGCAAGCAGCAATCGCATGAGCTCCAGCGCAATGAGTCCCGTTACGAGCAGCACAGTTAAGATGTCCATCACCACACCGCGCAACATTTGCACTGACAGATCGGCCCGCTGACCGATGTGCAACCAGCCGATCTGCCGATTCTGGAATCGCACCGGCAATGCCGTGTCCATGTATTCGCTGATAGCACGTGCCGGACCACCTTGCCAAGTCGCTATGCCATTGGCAAGTTTACGATCCTTGCTGGCTTGCTCAACGGCGCTCATGTGCAATGTATGTCCTTCGGCGTCGGTTAGCCAGAGATACTGCACACGCGGATTGTCGGCGCGTACGGATTTGAAATAATCCTCGACGCCAACCATCGAATTGAACGGTACGCCGTGATCGAGCGCCTTGTCGATGACGCCCAACAGAGACTCGCCGATCTCGCGGTCGGCTACCTGCAACTGCGGCGTCAACGTGCGATCGAAGTGTTGCAATGCCAGGACTGAAAGAGCCGCTGCCGCCAGGAGCAAGATAAGGCTGGCAAGCAGCATGAGGCGCGTTCGCAGTTGACTCATGATGATTTGACTTTCTTGCCCAGGACTTCAAGCTGTCCGAAAGCACGGCGGCTAGCATTGACGAATTCGGGTATGCCATTGGCAACCTCCGGACCGAGAACCTGGAAGCCCGACGAATCGATGGGCTCTTTGCCCAACGCTTGCGTAATAGCGTGACTTGCCGCCGCCAAACCCCGTTCGAATTTACGCGTCAGTATCCAGGTGCCCACAAGCACCAATAGTAAGGCCATGACAGCGACAAGCGCGGCGTCGCGAAATAGGAGGCTGCGGGTTTGCCACATTGCGGCGTCGACTACATTGCGTTCATAGCCAACGATCACTGCGCCGCCCGGCTGATCGAAACTGTTGCGATAAGGCAGCCCGATCTGGTAGCTGCGCGTATCGCTTGCCTGCCAATGATCGGAGCCCTCGGGCACAGGGTGCGGCGCAATCCATTCGGCAGCGCTGTTATCCAGTTGTCCTACCGAACGGATTATTTTTCCTGCTTCGTCCACCAGTGCAACGAAACGGATATTCGGCAGCTTGGTTTGCGCTTGTTTCAGAATCGGCTCGAGCTGTGCATTGTCGCGAGGCGACAAACCGACAGCAAGGCCCACTTCGACCGTCTGACGCAAATCCTTGCCTAGCACCAGGTAGCGCGCGAGCGTCAGTTCATGGAAAGCTTTGTAATAGTTGTAGTAATTGAGGAAGACAATTAGGCTAATCGACAACCACACAACCATGCTTATCGGAATTCCAAGCCGTATCCACAGCGGCAAGGCTCTCAGACGAGCGTGTATCCAGGACATTGCTTCTCCGTTCCCTTGTCTTTCATTAATGCAGCAAACCGACGCCAGATATTGGCCCGCGCAGAGTACATCCGATTGCGTAATCCGCTGTCAAGCGTGTTTTCCACGAATTGACGGTTATTCGAGTTTTGCGATACTGAAAAAACACAACTGATTTCGAC
>DASUGV010000163.1:0-3938 GCA_036273835.1 Rhodocyclaceae bacterium | reverse complement strand
ATCCACCCGTCGCTGCCGGGATCTTCCGGCACGCCGGTAATTGGATTCTTGTCACCGCAAAAGACATATACCTTGCCATTGTGTGCCCACGCTTGAACATCGTTATTGGATGTGGCATGCATCTCATCGAGGATAGGTTTCTGCCAGTTTGCGGTTGCGAAGTTCCATAGCGCAGCGTGAGGACGAGCGACGAACAACTCGTCACGTTCAGGGATATAGGTCAATCCGTAATAGCTATGGCATGCCATTGGCGTACCGTCCGCGTTCAAGTTTGTGCTATCTGTCCCGACACAAAAATTACCCGGCGCTCCTGTGTTTTGCGCAATCGGCGTGCCGGGCCAAGTGACGGTCCAGCGATAGGTATCGAAAGAGAAAAATAGAAGACCATTCCATTTGCCATCGCCGTGACCACCGCCGAACAAATGCAAGCCATTGCGCTTGGTATCGAGCGCAGCGCCGCCCCAGGCGGCGACGATGGCCGTCAAATCGCTCGCGATATAGCCCGGCGGCACCGCGATATTGTCGAGCAGGCGCGAGCCCGGTACTTCAATCCATTGCCTGAGCGGCAACTGCGCGAACCACGCGTCCTGAATCGAGTTGTCGCTGTTGCGCGGCAGATTGTCGACGACGGGTGTCGGTGATGTAGACACCGGTGTCCCCGACGAGGTGGAAGGTGGTGCGGAAGACGCGGCGGCTGTCAGTCCGGGATAAATGCCAGGAGCATCTTGCAAGCCGGTAACCGGTTTGCGCGGCACGATGTTCCAGGTCGGATTGTCGATGAAAGATTGATTCACACCGCGCTTGAGAATCTCCGACCGCACGAACATGAACGCATCAATGGCGCCCGGCAAATTTGCATCCGCCGCCGCGCCCAGCGCAGCCAGCGCTTGAATGCCGTAGCCGTCCGGATCGTTGGTGAATGGCAAGGAAGTCGGCGGTCCTACCTGACGATTGAAAAAGCTGTAGTAGCTCAGATCCGCCATCGTCTGGATGACCTTGCCACCGGTCAACTGAATCGCCAGATGATATGCCGTGCCGTCCATAGGACTGAAATCCGGTGCGCTGGTAAAACGCTTGACGGTGAAACCCAGCGACCAGTCGCGCAGATCCTTCGCATCGAAACCCATTTCGCATAAGCGGGCGAGCGTGACTGCAAAGAAATCGTGCATCCACGGCGCAATGAAGTACGCGACATCGGACGACAAATCCGGATTGGTGTCGAGCAAGACATTGCCGTTCCAATCGGCCGTGCCGCGATACATACCCAGCGGCGTTGTCGGCATGGCGTTTGCCCGGTACCACGCGATATTCTGTTTGACCTTGTCGGCAAAATAATCTTTCTCCCAATCGCCATCCGGCGCGATCCAGGCGGCTTCGCCGAAGCTGCGCAGCGCCCAGGCTTGGCCGCGCAATTGCTCGTTCTGTACCAGGCCGAGCTGATTGCTGCGATCGGGAAAACTCTGCGAAATCAGATTCCAGTCGGACCAGAAATAAATCTCGTCCAGGTAATAGCGGTCGCCACTGATGATGTACGGCACATAGTCCATTGAAGGCTGATGAGCAATGTCAGCGTCATGAGGTGAAGTCATTGGCAATGTGCTGGCAGGCAGGCGGTCGGCCGGATCAGAGTAGATGCCATTGTTCTGCGTTGTGAGGGTCGGATGCTGGTCTATGCTGATGACATCTTCTGTCGCGCTGTCGCGGTAGTGCACGGAAAAAGTGGCGGCACGATCGGCGGCATCGAACATGACTTCGTAGGCAGCCGGATCGCGCGACAGCAACGCGATCACCGTCCAACCCGGCAGTGGGCCGATGTCCTTGCGCCCACCCGTGTCGGGCATGGCCGAATTGATGATGCCATTGCCGAACAGAGTGCGATTTCTGGTCATCCAATCGGCACGCAACAACGTCACCGCGTTCGCGCCGATGTCGGCATCGGTGTACTTCGGAATCGCAAAAGTATTTTGCAGCGAAGCAGCGTCAGCGATGGCAACGAGCGGCTTGGCGCCGCCGAACTGGAAAATCCTGCGCAGACGTGTTTGAAAATAATGCGTGATGCCTGTCTGTCCAAAGACTTCGTTGCCGTTGTTGTCGAAGATGTGCAGATCGTAGTTGCGATCGCCGCGCGCGGCATTCGATTCGACGTTTTCGATCGCAATGGACACGCGTCCCTGCGTTGGCGTGTAGTAACGCGCATCGAACAGCACGCGCAGACTCGGATGTGGCGTGCTGCCGGCAACCGGTGCGACACGCGCGCGCCATTCGTTTGCGATGGGCCCGGTGAGCCATGGGCTGGTGCCGCTGCTCAATGCGGACTTGAGCGTCGTCACGTAGGTCGTGCCTGCTTCGGTGATTTCTACGCGATAGTCGATCGGACTGCTGCGCGCATCGGCCACACTGACTGCCGGATCTTGCGCGGTTGCTTGTCCAGGCGCCACGCTGAGCGAGAGCGCCGAATTCGACGCGGGTAAATGTACGCTGAGAATGGCATGACGGATCGAACCATCGGGGTGACGCCGCTTAATGTCGACTTGCGTTGGCAGCGCCCGGCCGTTGAGAGAAACCTGGACGGACGCGGGCGCGACGCCAGCGGCAAACACTTGACCAAAGGTCACGACGGCATCGGCCGGAATACTGCCATCGGAACTGCTGACGGATACCGTGCTGGTTGCATTCGAACTTGCACTGCCCGAACTTACGCTACTGTTTCGGGCAGGCGTGCTTGTAGTGGCCGATGCGTTGTCAGAAGAGGCGGTTGTGCCGGCTCCTCCACCGCCTCCGCAACTTGCAAGGACCAAAGCGAATAAGCAAGACATCATGATGTACCGCATTGTATCTGCCCCTTAATGAGAATCGTCGTCCTCGGTCAAAAGTGCCAAGGTGATGATCGATGCTAGGAGGCGGACAAAGCTTTTCGACTTTTTCCCACGTATCGCGGACCGGGGGCGCTCAGCACGTTACGCGTACCGTTTGGCCATGCCAATCGAATAACCTGAGTTGTGGCCGTCGCTCGGCGACGACGGTCTTTTTTTTGACGATGAATGTTTTACCTGCGCTTCGAAAAATTTCGGAAAATAGGTCGCTTGTCAGCGACACGAGTCGATCGAGGAGATGTGAAGATGCAAATGACATAAACCCGATTTCATCACCGACGATGTGATCGAGTGTTGTGGATTTCAATTACCCGCGCATCGATGAAACGATTTCTAACAACGCGACAGAAACGTTGCCGGTTGCAATCGGCGATTCTGTGTTCTCATGGAGGTCGAACACATATCATCTTTGCCGGCAGGGGTATTTGGAGCGGTCGCTACTGGCGGATGGGATCGTGAATAAAGGTAAAAGTTGGTTCAGTTTCTTCGCGACGTGTCGCTAAGTATCTTTATCGTACAATTGTAAAGTCACCATTCTGCTTCATGGTTCGAGCGTGGTCTGAACGATGGACGCGCAGGAATTTACGGATTTTTGCGCGCCGACTTGATGTCGACGGTTTCCCTGTGCAGATTGGCTGACTTGATTTTCATATCCAAATAACGTGGTGGAGGCTTAAATGGCCAAAGGCGACATCGTAAAACTCAAATTCCATGACTTCACCGATCCGGCAACAGGCGTACGCATGACGCGTTTGACGCCCACCGATGTGACCTGTCACCGTAATTACTTCTATCAGAAATGCTTTACCAACGACGGTAACAAGCTGCTGTTCGGAGGCTTGTTCGACAACGATAGCTGGAACTGCTATCTGCTCGATCTCAAGACACAGACAGCGCGTCAGCTCACCGATGGCAAAGGCAAAGTCGACAACACTTTCGGCAATTTCTTGTCGCCCGATGACAAATATCTGTATTACGTAAAGGGTGGCCGCGAATTGCGCCGCGTTTTACTGGACTCGCTCGAAGAGCAGGTTGTGTACACCGTGCCGGCCGGCTACAAGGGTT
>DASUGV010000162.1:0-10568 GCA_036273835.1 Rhodocyclaceae bacterium | reverse complement strand
GAGAAGCAATTCTTCAATCAGCTGGCGCGCGAAATTCTGATCAATCTTGGCCAGATCGAACAAACGCTCGACGCCTTCTTCCGTAACCCAGCCCAGCGCGAAACACTGTCGAGTTTGTCCAGTCCGATCAAACAGATCGAGGGCGCTTTCGCAATGCTCGGCGAGCAGGCTGCCGTGCAATTGATGCGCGACAGCGCCGCGCAAGTGACGCGGTTTGCCGAATCCGAAACTCCGCCGGAGCAGGCCGAGTGCGACGAAGTTGCGCACAAACTATCGGCGCTTGGTTTTTATGTTGACGCACTGAAAACGGGCCCAGCCAAGCTGGAGCACTTCCTCGATCCCGAGAGCGCGAAAGCGGACGAAGCGCAGGTTGCGGCGGTGAGCGGCACGGTGGAAGCCCAGCTCGTACGCGAGACACGCGAAACACATTCGCTGATGGAAGCTTTCAACGAAGCGCCACAAGACGCCGCACTGCGCAATCAATTGGTCAGCAACCTCGAAGCGATCCGCGAAGACGCGCAGTTGGTTGCCGATGCTCAGCTCGAACAACATGCCAAGGAAGCCATCGCTAGTCTGAAGGCGGGCGACGCAACCAGCGCACAGTTGCAAGAAGCGCTTGCGATCACGGCGCCCGCCGCTGCGCCCCAGCCCTCGGCTGAAGCGGCTCGCTTGATGTCCGTCAGCAGCGAAGAGCTCGATGCCGAATTGCTCGGCATCTTCCTCGAAGAGGCCAAGGAAGTACTGGATACCATCGCCGAATTTCGCAACAAGGCTGCTGCGACACCTAACGATCACGACGCACTGACTACCGTGCGCCGCGGTTTTCACACCCTCAAGGGTAGTAGCCGCATGGTCGGTTTAAATGACTTCTCCGAACCCGCGCGTCATGTCGAGATGACAATGAACCGCTGGCTGCAACTGGAGAAGGATGCCGACGCCGAACTGGTTGCGCTGATCGATGAAGCGCACTCGGCATTCACCGCGTGGGTTGTACAACTCGACGCCGGCGGCTCCGTCTGGCGCGATGCCAGTGCGTTAATTCAACATGCCGAACGCGTATTAGCCGGATTAGACCCTGCGCCCGATGATGTGGCGCCCTTACCAGGCGGGCCCCCCCCAAAGGAGCGCCCCTTGGGAAAGTTCGCCCGCCCGGCTGAACCTTCCCAGTCAGTGAAGCTTGAGCCGGGCGAGCCTGTTTCCTCAGGACTGGATTTCGACTTCGATGTCGACTTGCCCGAGCTCGCCTCGGAAAGAGGGGCATCGAATCAAACGCACGAAGCGGCGTTGGAAGAAACGCATTTCGATATGCCGTCGCTCGAATCGCTGGGGCTAGATGAAGCAGCATTGCCCGAAACCGACGACGATCCAGAATTGGATCTGACCAGCACGCAGATGTCGGGCGATCTTCTCTCCTCGATCGGCAGCGAAGATATCTCTGAAATCGATCTCAGCGAAACAATGATCGATGGCATACCGTTATTTGGCGGCATGGATGAACCATCGCTGGACGTACAACGGATGCCCGGTGCCGCTACGCGCCCATCGTCTCCGCCTGTCAAGGTCGAAGCGGACGACGAAATACACGTAGTGCATAAGGACGAAGATATCACCACCACTGCGCTCGATTTCGAATTGCCGAGCGATGACGAAACGGATACTGAACCGTTATCGCTCGGTGTCGAGCCTCTGCCCACCTTCCAGGAAACAGGGCTCGATGGAATCCGCTTGGAATCCGGCGATGAAAGCATCACTACCACCGCGCTGGATTTCGAACTACCGAACGAAGGGCCGGATCATCCCGAACCCAGTGCGTTGAATGTGGATCCGGTTGCGAGTCCGGAAGCATTCCTGAACACACCTTTCACCACGTACAGCGCGCCCGGATCTTCAACGGAAACAGCGGGTCCGGTCGAAGCGCCTGCCGCAACCGCGGCAAATATTCCAACATCATCTCCGGCACGCAGCGATGATGGTTTGGAAGAAGTATCGATCGATGACGACGATTTCGACATCGAACTACCGCGCATCAACATGAAGGTGCTTGGTTCGGCCGAGCCCTCGCCCGCAGAGGAAGATCCGCCGGAACCCGAACCGGCCGCGCCGAACGACACCGAAGTAGTCATCGGCGACCATACTTTATCGCGCGGTCTGTATGAGCTGTACATGAACGAAGCGCGTCAGCATTTATCTACTTTGCATGACGAGCAGGAGCGGCTGGAAGGCAATCCATTACGCATACCAAGCATGGAAAGCATACGTGCGGCGCACACGCTGGCCGGCATCAGCGGCACTGCGCGTATCGATCCGGCACATACGCTGGGTAAAGCGCTCGAACATGCCCAGAATCGTTTCCATGAAGTTAGCCGTGCACCGGATCCCTATCAGGTTGCGCTGATGGGTGCTGCGCTACGCACGCTCGAAGACATGGTCAGCGCGATTGCACGGCTACAGATGCCTCTCGAAGTACCAGAGCTAATCGATCAGCTCGTCGAGTTGAAACCTGTGTTCGATAGCGCTCCGCTGCCGCCCGTTGTCGATGTGCCGGACCTTGACGCCTCCACAACGACAATGGCATACGACACGGCGGAATTGCCAACCGAAGCCGGCGATGAGCCCGCCACGGCCTTGCCGACGCCTGCATCCGAAGTGGCAAATGCTCAAGAAGTTTATGACGAGCCGGTCGCAGCAGAACCCGAAGTGAGCACGGTTCAGGACGAGCTGGACGAACAACTGTTGCCGATTTTCTTCGAAGAAGCCGACGAACTGACCGAGGAAATGAGCGGCACGTTGCGCCAATTGCGTACGGAGCCAACGGACAGTGGCGCGCAGCAGGCATTGGCGCGTGTGCTGCACACGCTCAAAGGTAGTGCGCGCATGGCAGGCGCCATGCGCTTGGGTGAGTATGTGCATGCGCTGGAATCGCGCATGGAGCACATGCAGGCCGGTAGCACCATGGTCGACGAGATGGAAAACGGCCTCGACCACATCGGCACTATGCTTGAAGCATTACGCAATCCGGCCGCAGAGACACCGGCAGTGGTCGAAGAAGCTGCAGACCATGACGTTGCCATGGCGGAAGACGGTGTCGTCCCGCCATCGTCCTCGGTCCAGACACGACCCACCGCTCAGATCGTCGAACCAGTAGAAACTCCGGAGGCGCCACAGCAGCAAGAACGGCGTTCCACCTTGCGAGTGCGCGCCGACGTGGTCGATCGCTTCGTCAACGAAGCCGGCGAAATCAGCATTGCCCGCACACGTGTGGAAGGCGAAATGCGGACTCTGCGCCGCTCGCTGTTGGATCTCACCGAGAACGTGATTCGTTTGCGCAACCAATTGCGCGAAATCGAAATCCAGGCCGAATCGCAAATGCAGTCGCGTATTGCGGCCGCTGAATCGCAACACGCGAATTTCGATCCGCTCGAATTCGACCGCTTTACACGCTTGCAAGAAGTCACACGCATGATGGCCGAGTCGGTCGGCGACGTTACGACGATTCAGCAGAATCTCTTACGCAATCTCGATTCGGCAGATTTCGCGCTGCACGCGCAGGGCCGCCTGTCACGCGATCTGCAACAAGCGCTGATGACGGTGCGCATGGTGCCATTCGAGGAAACCGTCGACAGACTTTATCGCGTCGTGCGACAAACCGCCAAGGAGCTGGGCAAGCGCGCCAACCTTGACGTACGCAACGGTAGTATCGAAATCGACCGCGGCGTGCTGGACAAAATGGTTGCGCCGCTCGAACACTTGCTGCGCAATGCAATTGCGCACGGTATCGAAATGCCGGAAGAGCGCACGGCCGCGGGCAAGCCGGAATTTGGCCAAATTACGCTTACGCTGCACCAGCTTTCGAATGAAATTGCGCTCGACCTTTCCGACGATGGTCGTGGCCTGAACTACGAACGTATTCTGGCGCGTGGCCGCAAAGTGGGCCTGGTGGGCGCCGATGAAACACCGACCGAAAATCGTCTCACTCAACTGATTTTCGAACCCGGTTTTTCCACCGCCGAAACAGTGTCGGGCATCGCCGGACGTGGGGTCGGCATGGATGTGGTCAAGAACGAAGCGCTGGCAGTCGGCGGCCGCATCGACGTTTCTTCTACGCCTGGTCAAGGAGCGCGCTTCCTGATTCACCTGCCGCTCACGCTGGCTGTCACGCAAGCTCTGCTGGTACGTGCAAGCGGACGCACCTATGCCATTCCTTCCAACATGGTCGAGCAAGCGCTGGAACTGAAGGAAACGCCGCTGCAAAACGTGCGCAGCCAAGGTTTCGTCGAATGGAAAGATCAACAATATCCATTCCGCTATCTACCGCGCCTGCTGGGGGATACGGTTACGCAACCCGTACCGGGACGTTATCACTGGGTACTGCTATTGCGTGCTGGCAACCAGACGCTCGCCATGCATATCGACGAGCTGCGGGGCAACCAGGAAGTTATCGTCAAAAATGCGGGGCCGCAATTCGTGCGGCTGCAGGGCTTCACGGGTGCGACAGTGTTGCCTGATGGCGAGATCGCGTTGATCATCAATCCGGTGATATTGGCCGGCCGCACCGCCGCACAAATCGAAGCCGATGAGTTGCAACCACAAGCCGTTGCAGAGGTCGCCCATGTGCCGCTGATCATGGTCGTCGACGATTCGCTCACCGTGCGCAAGATCACCAGCCGCCTGCTGGAGCGCGAAGGCTATCGCGTCGTGACCGCGAAGGATGGTGTCGATGCGCTGGAACAACTCGGCGAAGTGATGCCGGATGTGGTACTGACCGATATCGAAATGCCGCGCATGGATGGTTTCGATCTGGCCCGTAACATCCGTGCGGATGAACGCCTGGGTCGCCTGCCGCTGATCATGATCACCTCACGCATGGCAGATAAACATCGCGAGTACGCACGCGAAATCGGTGTCAATCACTATCTCGGCAAACCCTTCCAGGAAGATATTCTGCTCGAATTGATTCAAAGTTTTGTTCAAAAATAATTCGACTCGAATTGCGGTGTCAGCGCAGAAACGCGCACCGTAATCCCTCAGTGAAAATTCAGTCTTACGCCAGTCTTACGATGCGTCCAAAAGGGAATATTCCACTTACGGCACACTGCCAGCTGGAGTAGAATTCGCCGCTTTCCCTTGGTCGTCGTCAGTACATGGAATTCGCAGGTATTCGCCTGAAAAATAACTTGTTCGTCGCACCGATGGCCGGTGTAACGGATAGGCCATTTCGTCAGCTCTGCAAGAAAATGGGTGCCGGTCTTGCCGTGTCGGAAATGGTGACCTCGAATGCTCAGCTCTATGGCAGTACCAAAACACAACGACGCGCAAATCACGCTGGTGAAGTCGATCCTATTTCGGTGCAGATTGCGGGCGCGGATCCCGCAATGATGGCGCAAGCGGCACGCTTCAATGTCGAACATGGCGCTCAGATCATCGATATCAACATGGGCTGCCCCGCCAAAAAAGTCTGCAACGTCGCAGCCGGCTCGGCGCTCTTGCGCGATGAGCCCCTCGTTGCGCGCATTCTCGAAGCCGTTGTGCGCGCCGTACCGGAAGTACCGGTCACGCTAAAGTTCCGTACCGGCTGGGATCGCAACAACAAGAACGCTTCATTGATTGCGCGCATTGCCGAGGAATCGGGCATTCGTCTGATTGCCATTCATGGCCGTACACGTAGCGATCTATATATGGGTGACGCGGAGTACGACACCATTGCGCAAGTCAAGAGCCATGCGCGTATTCCGGTCATCGCCAACGGCGATATCGATACGCCGCAAAAAGCGAGATACGTTCTCGACTACACGCGAGCCGATGGCGTCATGATCGGTCGTGCCGCGCAAGGCCGACCCTGGATATTTCGCGAGATAGAACATTACCTGAAAACCGGTGTAGAGTTGCCACCCCCGCACGTCGAAGAAATTCATCGGGTATGCCGTGGGCATCTTTCCGATCTCTATGCGTTCTATGGTGCCGAATCGGGCGTGCGCATCGCGCGTAGGCATATTGCTTGGTACACGAAGGGCCTCGTCGGCGCGTCCGCTTTCCGTAGCATGATGAATCTGCAGCCGTCGGTGGAAACACAACTTGCGGCGGTGGATGCTTTCTTCGGCCTGCTGGCAGCCAGAAGCGATCGGCTGCAATACGACGATAACGAAATTGAACGGGAAGCACTTGCAGCATGAGCCATAAAAACGAGATTGCGTTATGCGTCGCGCAGGCCTTGGACCGGTACTTTACGGATCTGGATGGCGAACGCACGGTCGGTATTTATGACATGGTGTTACGCCAGGTGGAGCGGCCGATGCTCGAAGCGGTCATGCGCCAGACACAAAACAACCAAACCCTGGCTGCTGAAATGCTAGGTATCAATCGCAACACTTTGCGCCGTAAGTTGTCGGACCACGGATTGCTGTAATTTATTTATTCACTGCCGGGCGCCAGCGCACTCCTATGTGCATGCAACGGCTTTGTTTGACAACAAAAGACCTAAATACCCGTCATGAAAATCTCTCAAGCACTCATCAGCGTTTCCGACAAGCGCGGCATCGTCGAGTTCGCCCGTGCGCTACATGCATTGGGCATTAAATTGCTATCCACCGGTGGCACGGCGAAAACGCTTGCCGATGCGGGACTGCCCGTCACCGAAGTGGCCGACTACACCGGTTTTCCCGAAATGCTGGACGGCCGCGTCAAGACGCTTCATCCAAAGGTGCACGGCGGCATCCTCGCCCGGCGCGATGTGCCGGGGCACATGGCAACATTGGAAGAGCACAAGATTCCTCGCATTGATCTAGTGGTTGTGAATCTCTATCCGTTCCAGGAAACGATTGCCAAGCCGGATTGCACTTTGGCAGATGCAATCGAAAACATCGATATCGGTGGACCGGCGATGGTTCGCTCGGCCGCCAAGAATCACGGCGACCAAAATGCTGGCGTGGGCATCGTCACGGACCCGGATGATTATTCCAGTGTCATCAACGAACTAGAAACCAATGGCGGCGCACTCGGTTACAAAACACGCTTTGATCTGGCACGCAAGGCATTCACGCATACTGCGCGCTATGACAGTGCCATTTCAAATCACCTCACGGCGCTTGCCGAAGATGGTTCCAAACAAATTTACCCGAAACGGCTGCAGCTTGCGTTCGACAAGGTGCAAGATCTGCGATACGGCGAGAATCCGCACCAGTCCGCTGCGTTCTATAGAGATCCGGCAGCACCCATCGGCGGCATCGCCAGCTATACGCAATTGCAGGGCAAAGAACTGTCCTACAACAACATTGCCGATGCGGACGCAGCCTGGGAATGCGTCAAAGCTTTTGATAGCGCTTCGGCTGACAACCCAGCGGCCTGCGTTATCGTCAAGCACGCCAATCCCTGTGGCGTGGCGCTCGGCGAAACGGCTGAGGCGGCTTACCGTAAAGCCTTCAAGACCGATCCAACCTCGGCTTTTGGAGGCATCATCGCTTTCAATTGCGCGGTGGATGAGACCGCGGCAAAGGCCGTTAGCGGACAATTCATGGAAGTGCTGATCGCGCCAGCCTATACGCCCGAAGCGCTTGCATTATTGGCCGCCAAACAGAATGTGCGCGTATTGACCTGCACGTTGGGAACAGTCTCCCAAGTCGATTACAAACGCGTGGCAGGCGGTTTGCTGGTGCAGAAGTCGGATGACGCACGCATCGATGGCACACAACTTAAAGTGGTGACGACGCGCGCGCCGAGTTCGCAGGAAATGAATGATATGCTTTTTGCATGGCGCGTCGCGAAATACGTTAAATCGAACGCCATCGTTTACTGCAAGGACGGCATGACCGTCGGTGTCGGCGCAGGCCAGATGAGCCGTGTCGACTCGGCGCGCATTGCAAAAATTAAAGCCGATAATGCCGGGCTGGCCATTGCAGGCTGCGTCGTGGCATCGGATGCTTTCTTCCCGTTCCGTGACGGTCTGGACGTATTGGCGCAAGCCGGCGCGACGGCAGTCATCCAACCGGGCGGCTCGATGCGCGACGAAGAGGTCATCGCAGCGGCCAATGAACACGGCTTGGCCATGCTGTTTACCGGCTTCCGCCATTTCAGGCATTGATACCATGAAAATTCTCGTTATCGGTTCCGGTGGTCGCGAGCACGCTCTGGCGTGGAAGCTCACGCAATCTCCCAAGATTCAGAAGGTATATGTGGCACCCGGCAACGCTGGCACGGCGCGTGAAGAAGGTCTGGAAAATGTGGCGATCGCTTCGTTCGACGACAATTTTGCGGAGTTGATTGCATTCGCCAAAAGAGAAAATATCGCACTCACGGTTGTCGGTCCCGAAGCGCCATTGGCCGCAGGTATCGTCGACGCTTTCAGCACAGCGGGTCTGGCGATTTTTGGACCGACGCAAGCTTGCGCGCAACTTGAAAGCTCGAAGGACTTTGCCAAGGCTTTCATGGTTCGCCATAACATTCCCACCGCGAAGTATCAGACCTTTACTTCTGCGGCACCGGCGCACGCCTATGTCGATGCGCAAGGGGCGCCGATCGTCATCAAGGCCGATGGCTTGGCGGCGGGCAAAGGCGTGGTGGTGGCGACATCCTTGCAGGAGGCGCATGCGGCCATCGATATGATGCTGCCCGCGAGCGGGACCGCACATGCCGGTGCGCGTGTCGTGATTGAAGAATGCTTGGCGGGCGAAGAAGCCAGTTTCATCGTCATGGCCGACGGCAAGACGGCATTGCCGATGGCGACCAGTCAAGATCACAAGCGCTTGCTCGATAACGACAAAGGTCCCAATACCGGTGGCATGGGTGCGTACTCGCCGGCACCTGTCATCACGCCGGACATTCATGCTCGCGTCATGCGCGAAGTCATCAAGCCGGTACTTGCCGGCATAGCCGCCGAGGGAAATCCCTATAGCGGATTTCTGTATGCCGGTCTGATGATCTCGCCGGACGGTACCATCAAGGTGCTCGAATTCAATTGCCGTTTTGGCGATCCTGAGACGCAGCCGATCATGATGCGGCTCAAAAGCGATTTCGTTGAACTCGTCGAAGCCGCGGTGGCGGGCCGACTTGATCGCGCCGAAGCCGAGTGGGACCGCCGCATTGCACTAGGCGTGGTGATCGCCGCGGCCAATTATCCGGACAACCCGCGCAAGGGCGATGCAATTAGCGGCCTCGATTTCAAGGCTGAAGATGCGCGTATATTTCATGCTGGGACCGCGCGGCAAGGCAATCAGATCGTTACCGCCGGCGGCCGCGTGCTATGCGTTACCGCATTGGCGGGCTCGGTCCGCGAAGCACAAACCCGTGCATACGAAATTGCGTCGGAGATCAACTTCGATGGCATGCAATATCGGCGAGACATCGGTCATCGCGCGATTAAACGGTAAGTCCGCAGAAACATGCCGGTTCATCGAGCCGGAAAAATTGCGGAACAAAGCCATTTGGCATTTTTCGGCGGCAAGCATAGATAGTTGTCGGCACTGACCAAAAGAGCAGTGTGCAATATTGCTGCGACACCTTAGGCTAAGCTGGTGTTTCATTCATAGTACAGTCGCGGCATGAGCGGCTGAAAAATTGGTGTGCTCGCAGTTTGCAGTTTTTCCAACTGCCTCGATCACTCGGCACGATTCAACGATATCACTTCATTAATTCATGGCCGCCAACGCTGTTCGCACCTATCTGCTCGAGCTGCAAAATCGTATCGTCTCATCGCTGGAAAGCTTTGACGGAAAGGATTTCCGTGCCGACAGCTGGGAGAGGCCGGAAGGCGGCGGCGGCATCACGCGCATCATCGAAGAAGGTAATTTTTTCGAGCGGGGCGGCGTGAATTTTTCGCACGTCATGGGCGACACGCTACCGCCCTCGGCAACCATCAACCGGCCCGATTTGGCAGGCGCGGCCTTTGAAGCGATGGGTGTATCTCTGGTGCTGCATCCACGCAATCCTTATTGCCCGACCGTGCACATGAATGTGCGCTACTTCGTAGCAACGCCAGCGCAGCGCTCATCCGTTGCATCAGAGGAACAGCCCAAGTTCTTTGCTTCGCCGCTGCGCGCGCGTGGCGGGTCCGCAAAAAAAACTGCGTCGACACGTTCCGCTACAGTGATGCCGGACCCGAACAAACCCACCTGGTGGTTTGGCGGCGGTATGGATTTGACGCCGTTCTATCCCGTCGAAGAAGACGTGCGCCACTTTCATCAAACTTGCCACAATGCTGTCACGCCTTTCGGCGCGCAGTTATATCCGCAATTCAAAGAATGGTGCGACCGTTACTTTTTCCTCAAGCATCGCGACGAAACGCGTGGTGTGGGCGGACTATTTTTTGATGACTACAATGAACAGCATTTTGATCACAGCTTCGGTCTGATGGCGAGCGTGGGCGATGCATTTCTGGACGCCTACTTGCCAATCGTCGAACGCCGCCGCAACATGCTCTACGGTTCTCGCGAGCGAGACTTTCAGGCCTACCGTCGCGGCCGCTACGTGGAGTTCAATTTGGTCTATGACCGGGGTACCTTATTCGGTTTACAATCCGGCGGCCGTACCGAGTCTATCCTGATGTCATTACCGCCCGTGGTGAATTGGCGTTACGATTG
>DASUGV010000161.1:0-4585 GCA_036273835.1 Rhodocyclaceae bacterium | reverse complement strand
CTACGAATCTTTAGTTAGCTGGGCGTCCTTGATCGTTCTAGGGCAGCCCCTTTGGTGGGTACGGAAAAGCGCACCGCGCCTTGGAAATCCGGCTCGCCGCGCAGGAAATAGATGTCAGCGTTGACGACCTGCGTCACAAATAGTGACGAATGCTCTCCCGCTCGTTTTTGGATTGGACGAGAAGTTTGAGACAGATCAATTCGGCAAGCGCAGAAAGCGCTCGCGGTAGTAACGCAGTTCTTCGATGGACTCTTGAATATCGGCTAGCGCCGTGTGAGCCCCTTTCTTTTGCACCCCTTTGAACACTTCTGGATTCCAGCGCTTGGCCAGTTCCTTCAGCGTGCTGACATCCAAATTGCGATAGTGAAACCATTCTTCGAGTTGCGGCATGTGGCGCGCCATGAAGCGGCGATCCTGACAAATGGAATTGCCGCACATTGGCGTGGTACGCGCAGGAACGTACTGTTTAAGCCATTCGAGCAACAGCATCTGAGCATCGGATTCGGAAACGGCCGAGGCGCGCACTTTATCTATCAAGCCAGAGCGGCCGTGAGTACTTTTATTCCATTCATCCATGGCATCGAGAACACTGTCCGGCTGGTGAATCACGACCACCGGCCCTTCGGCGACGATACTGAGCGCACTGTCGGTCACTACCATGGCAACTTCGATGATGCGATCACGGTCAGGTTCCAGGCCCGTCATTTCCATATCCAACCAGACGAGATGATTTTGGTCTTGTGCCATAATTTTGCAGCCTCATAGGTAAGCGCATTGCCCGATGGCATGCATTGTCGCATGCCGCCTGTTTCATACCCACTTCGAACATGAGCCCAACATCCATGACTTCCGGTCAATTCACCACTCTCTTTCTGGTCATGCTCGCGATGAGCGTCGTATTGCGTATCTGGCTCGGCCGCCGGCACGTTGCGCACGTATTAAGGCACCGCACACAAGTACCCACTGCGTTTGCCAACGGCATTACGCTCGAAGCGCATCAGCGCGCTGCCGATTACACCGTTGCCAAGAACAAGGTCGGCATGGTCGATTTGGTGCTTGGCACAATCTGGCTGCTTGCACTTACTTTAGGTGGTGGACTGCAAGTGCTATATGACGTCTTGGCGCGCTGGTTCGATTCCAACAGCATATGGCATGGTGTAGCCCTTTTCGGTGTCGTTGGAGGACTCGGCTTTCTTTATGATTTACCGCTGACCTTGTATCGCGTATTCCGACTGGAAGAAAGATTCGGTTTCAACCGCACGACACCCAAAGTATTCGCGACGGACCTGGTCAAGCAGACAATTCTTGCAATTGTCATAGGGGCTCCGCTGCTGTGGGTCGTGCTGTGGTTGATGGGTCGCGCAGGCAATCTGTGGTGGGTGTGGACATGGGCGTTTTGGCTGACGGTCAATCTGGCTGCCATGGTGATCTATCCTATTTTCATCGCGCCCTTGTTCAACAAATTCGAACCGCTGCAAGACGAATCGCTTGCCGAGCGCGTGCGCCGCTTGCTGCAACGCTGCGGCTTCCGCGCCAAGGGACTGTTCGTGATGGACGGCTCCAAACGTTCAGCGCACGGTAATGCTTATTTCACCGGCTTCGGCGCGGGCAAACGCATCGTGTTCTTCGATACGCTTTTGTCATCATTGGTGCCGGACGAAATCGAAGCCGTACTGGCCCACGAATTGGGACATTTCAAACATCATCATCTGTGGAAGCGTTTGGCGGTGATCGGTACCGGCTCTTTTCTGCTGCTCGCCCTGCTCGGCTATCTGGCCGGCGAGCCATGGTTCTATCAAGGTCTGGGTGTCGCAACGCAAAGTAATGCACTGGCATTGCTATTGTTCTCGATGGTATTGCCCGTGTTCATGTTCCTCCTTTCGCCCTTCATGAGCATGTGGTCGCGCCAGCATGAGTTCGAAGCGGACAACTACGCCACTCAACATGCCAAGGCTGCCGATCTCGTCTCTGCGCTGGTCAAGCTTTATCGCGACAACGCTGCAACCTTGACGCCCGATCCGTTGCATTCGCTGTTCTACGATTCGCATCCACCCGCCGCTATCCGTATCGCGCGCCTGCAACGTCAATGAACACAGGCACTGTTGTCGCCGCGTTTGGCCGCCAGTACGAGGTAATGATTGATGGCATAGGCATAATTCTACGCTGTACGCCACGCGCAAAAAAAAGCGCGGTGGCGTGCGGAGACCGTGTCGAAATCCGCATGACCAGTGCCGATCAGGGTGTGATCGACGGAATCCTGCCGCGCAACAATCTGCTCTATCGCGCCGATGCATTCAATGAAAAGCTGATCGCGGCCAATGTCACCCAAGTTGTCGTCGTCGCGGCAACAGAACCGAGCTTCAATGACGAACTCATCACGCGCTGTCTGTGCGCCGCCGAGGCGCAGGAGATTCCAGCGCTGATTGTGCTCAACAAGTGCGATCTCTTTGCGCAGCGACCTCAAGCATGCGCACTGCTCGCGCCTTTCGCAGCCATTGGTTATCCGATCGTGGAACTGTCAGCCAAAACAGATGTAACGCCACTACGCGACAAACTGAAAGGCCATACCAATCTGTTTGTGGGACAGTCCGGCATGGGCAAATCCACGCTCACCAACGCACTGGTCCCTGAAGCAGGTGCAGCCACACGCGAAATTTCCGATGCGCTGAACACCGGCAAACACACCACCACGCATGCGCGAATGTACCCACTGCCGGGCGGTGGCATGCTGATCGACAGTCCCGGCTTGCAAGCCTTCGGTTTGGCACATTTGAGCATTGAAGAAGTAGAAACTGGTTTTCGGGAAATTCGCGCGTTGCGCGGAACATGCCGCTTCCGCGATTGCGGTCATGAACACGAGCCCGACTGTGCGATTCGAGCAGCCGTGGCCACCGGCACATTCAGCCGGCGGCGCTACCAGACATTGCTCAAGCTGCTGAGCGAACATCGTAAGGCGGCTGCGAAGTATTAGGCGCCCATATCGGGGCAAGCAGGTAAAATGCTGGATTTTCGCAGGCGAAAGTTGCAATGTCGCAAACCCAGTCCCAAACCCCACTCGACTACACTGCCGCCGGCGTCGACTACAGCAAGATTGACCCGCTCAAGATTCTGGCCCAGCAAGCGGCGCGCGCAACTGCAGGCAATCTGAGCGTGCATGGTGCGCGCGAGATCGCCGCGTCGCGCGGCGAGTCGGCCTACGTCATGGAAGTCGGTGGCTTGCTGATCGCCTCCATCACCGAATGCCTTGGCAGCAAGGCGCTGGTCGCGGACGCCGTGCGCTCGATCACCGGACGCACGCATTACGACAGCATCGCGCAAGATACGATCGCCATGGCAGTGAATGACCTCATCACCGTCGGCGCCACGCCCTTGTCTGTGCACGCATACTGGTCGGCTGGAGGCAGCGACTGGTTTGCGGATGACCAGCGCATGCGCGATCTGGTAACTGGCTGGCAACGCGCGTGCGATGTATGCAAAGTCAGTTGGGGCGGCGGCGAAACCCCCGCGCTGGCAGGCGTGGTGGAATCCGGACGCATCGATCTGGCAGCATCGAGTGTCGGCGTCATTCCATCGCGCGAGCGTCTCACGCTGGGCGACAAACTCACTAGCGGAAATGCCATTGTATTACTCGCCTCCAGCGGCATTCATGCCAACGGCGTAAGTCTTGCGCGCAAACTGGCCGAGCGATTGCCGCAGGGCTACGCCAGCAAACTGTCCGATGGCCGCCTCTATGGCGAGGCGCTGCTGGATCCAACCACGCTGTATGTGCCCGTCACCGAAGCGTTGTTCGCGGCGGGAATCGTTCCTCACTATTGCGCCAACATCACTGGCCACGGATGGCGCAAGATCATGCGCCACGCAGGCGATTTCACTTATCGTTTTCACAGCATCCCGCGAGTTCCGCCCGTCTTGTCATTCATTCAGCAACATGCCGCCATCGATGATCGCGAAGCTTATGGCAGTCTCAATATGGGTGCGGGTTTCGCAATTTTCGTTGCTGCCGAACAGGCCGACGAAGTAGTCCGCCTGGCGTCCGATATAGGCGTGCCCGCCATGCTGGCGGGCCATGTAGAACATGGTCCAAAACAAGTGTGCATCGAACCGTTGTCGCTGACTTACGCGGCCGACGAATTGCATTTACGCGCCTGATCATTATATATGACATCGCCATACAGCCAAACTTCCATTCATTGGAACAAGCTCATTCCCTGGCTGTTGATCGCTATAGCTTTCGGCGTTTTACTCTATGCACTGTCGGACATTCTGACGCCGTTCCTGCTTGGTGCAGTGCTGGCCTATCTGTGCAATCCATTTGTCATCGCGCTGGAAAAAAGACGTCTGCCAAGGCCTTGGGGCAGCTTGCTGACAATGGCGCTCCTTGCTTCGATCATTCTGCTTGTCGTATTGCTGATCGTGCCGTTGCTGTGGCGCGAAGCGCGGCTGCTGGTGGGGCGTCTGCCGCAAACCATCGATGCAATTCAGAACATTGGGCTGCCTTGGTTGCAGAAACATTTCGGCATTACGTTGCAACTCGATGCCGACACGCTACGCACGTGGATCGCCGAACATTGGTCGAACGCCGGTG
>DASUGV010000160.1:0-9652 GCA_036273835.1 Rhodocyclaceae bacterium | reverse complement strand
CCAGAGTTTAGCATTCTGTATTGGCCGCCAAGTCTTCTTTGGCACTGCGGTCTTCTTAGACACCACGGCAAAGAGAACGGCGCAGCGCTTTGCGAAAGCGCTGCGCCGTCCTAGGTAGAGACGGACTAAGGCTGAGGCTGCGTAATGAGTCCGATCCGGCTTATGCCACCCAACTGCGCCGCCGCCATGACTCGCGCCACATTCTCGTAAGGCGTCGTGCGATCCGCGCGTACATGCAATTCCGGTTGCGGCTGTTTCTGTGCGGCTTCTTTGACCTTCGCTGCGAGCGCAGATGAATCGACCGGCATTGCATCCCAGAATACCGCGCCATGAGCGTCGATCGAAACGGTAATGGTTTGCGGCGGCGTCTGATTGGGCTGGCTCGTTGCGCGCGGCAAGTCGAGCTTGACCGCTTGCGTCATCACAGGAATGGTGATCATGAAAACGATGAGCAGCACTAGCATCACGTCCACCAACGGCGTGACATTGATCTCGGACATCATTTCGAATTCATTGTCGAAACTATTGCCGAAAGCCATTACTGTTCTCCAGCCACTTTGAGTTGCGGGTCACGACGCCCGACGACGCCACCCGTTACGAAGTACGCATGCACATCGTGCGCAAAACCGTTTAGCTTCGACAACACTGCCTTGTTGCCTCGGGTCAGGGCGTTGTAAGCCAGCGTGGCCGGAATGGCGACCACCAAACCTAGGGCCGTCATGATCAGCGCCTCGCCAACCGGTCCCGCGACTTTGTCGATGCTAGCCTGCCCCGCGGATGCGATGCCGATGAGCGCATGGTAGATGCCCCACACAGTGCCAAACAAACCTACGAAAGGAGCCGTGCTACCGATAGAGGCCAGCACCGACAATCCCGCTTGCAACTTGACAGTGGCATCGTCGATGGAGCGGCGCAGGCAACTGGTGATCCAGTCGCTGATGTTCAACGCGCCGTGCAAGTCGCCACGAAACTGGCGATGATGGGCGGCAGCTTCGGCGCCTTCTTGCGCCAGCGAAACGTAAGGATTGTCTTCTTTCGGCGCCAGCGTTGCCAAACCGTCCTCGAAAGTCTGCGCGTGCCAGAATTCCTTCGATGCCGATGACATGGTCATCAATTGCCTCAGGCGCCATGCCTTCAAGACAATGACATACCATGACAACAAGGACATCACCAGCAACATGACCGCGACTATGCGGGTTACGATGTCTCCCTGTGTCCAAAGATTCAACAAGCCATAAGAATTCATTTCAGCTTTTCTCCGTCGATTAATTCAGTTGAAAATCCACGGGCACGATTACCCAATCGGCGACCGGTTCGCCGCCACGTCGCGCCGGCACGAAACGCCATTGCGCGACCGTCTTGACAGCCGCTTCGTCGAGACGCGCAAAACCACTGGACTTGTATAGACGAATCTCGTCGGGTATGCCCTTAGCATTAACGGAAACGCGCACCAGTACGCGGCCCTGCTCGTCCAGCTGCTTGGACTTGGTGGGATAAATGGGTGCCGGGTTGTTCAAATAATCTGCGTCGAACCGCGGCGGTGTTGGCGAAGGCTGTGGCGACGTCTTGGCCTCTTGCGGTGAATCGTTGATTGGTACGGCTGCGGCCGGTGTCGCCTGTGGTGTAACTACAGCAGACGGTGCCGTATCGCTCGGCGTCGGCGCGGCGGCAGGCACGATCAAAGGCTGAGGTTTCGAAACGGGCTGCAACACACGCTGTACGACAGGTTTGACTTTGGGCGGTGTAGGTGCTGGCTCGGTAGCTTCGCGCTGCGGTGCGGAAATCAGTTCCGCCGTGATCACCGATAATGATGGCGGCATAGTGAGGGTATGGGTATGCGAGAGCCCAAGGTAGAGCCCATAAAACATACCGAACTGCACGAAAGACGCCAGCGCGAATGCAATGGGTTGGGAGGGTTTCATCACCGAGTCGAGCCTGCCAAGACAATACGGCCGAACACCGCAGTCGCCCAAGCGAAAGCACGCGTATAAATTCTCAAGAAAGCCATTCTAAATGCAAATGGTTCTTGTTTGTAAGGCGTATAAAAAATTGGGCTAAGGAGAGTCGGCGCGAACCCGGTCCGGTCGATCAGTAAAAATCGTATCGACGCCCCAGGCAAACATCCGATGTGCTTGCTCCGGATCGTTTTCCGTATAGACGGCAAGGCGATATCCTGCGGCCTTGATGGCGCGAGCCGTCGCTCCATCGAGGTAACGACCGTTGGTATGCAACGAAACGGCACCCAGTCGCTCGCAACGCGCTTCCCAATCGACCGGCACGCGATCGACAAGAACACCGCGCGGTAATTGTGGCGCCACCTGCGCGGCGGCATTCAATGCGATTTCGGAAAAAGAGGACAGCAATGGCGGCACCTTCGCATCGCGCCAGCCGATGGCCGCAAAGCGGGCAGTCGCTTCGCCGGTGTCGACGTCGAAACCTTCGGCAGGTTTTATTTCAATGTTGGCCGCCAGATTCAAGACATGACAACGTGCTATGACTTCCGAAAAGCGCGGCAATGGCTCGCCGGCGAATGCGCGATGGTGCTTGGCGCCCGCATCGAGCTGCATGAGCGATGCCGCATTCATATCGCATACCCGCCCACTGCCATTCGTGGTCCGTTCGAGCGTTTCGTCGTGAATCACGAAAGGCATGCCATCGGCGGACAACATGACGTCGAACTCGACGCCGCCGCATCCGGCCATTACGCACATATCCAATCCGACCAAAGTATTTTCAGGTCCGAGCGCGCCTCCGCAACGATGCGCCATGACTTTGGGATAAGGCCAATCGGCCAGCGTGCGTGTCACTCAAAGCACCTCGGCGGTATGGAAACGATGAAGTGAATTCAGTTCGCGCTTACTGTTTCCCGGCAACATCCGTTCTGACCGCCACGCACGCGCGCAACAGCATCGTCTAGCGCTTGTTTGGCCGGCTTCTTGTTGGCCCATACCGTTTCGATCTCTTCATCGATGATGTGACGCACACCAGGGCGACGCATGTAAGCCGTGGCGCCGGATGTCGCCGTCACCGGCTTGTGCGTCAATTCATCGATGGCGATCTGTTGGGCAAGCAATTGTCCGTTCAATAGTTGACTGTGGTTCACTGCTATCAAGCCAGCCTCATTGAGAGGCAGATAACCCGCATCGACCTGCCACTCGAGCTGGCTCTCGGGCGTCAGCCAGAAATGCACGAACTTCGCGATGGCCTTGTAAGCGGCGGTATCTTCACCGGCCGCCACCCATAAATTGGGACCATCCGCGAGCGTATTTTGCGGCGCGCCGTAAGCATCACCGTGGTACGGGAACGATGCGACGCCGACATCGAATTTGGCCTGCCTGACCAAGGTCGGGTACGCGGCGGAAGGCGCGGTCATGACAACGCAATTTCCGTCGACGAACTTTTGTTGCGCTTCATCGCCACGGCCGAACAGCTTCAGATAATTCGATTTGTACCAGCTCGACATCATCGCCAGGTGCTTGACTTGCATCAACCCATTGATCGACAACTGTTCCGGTTTGCTGACACTGGTGTAGGCTTGATTATTCCAGGTACTGACGTTTTCGATGAAGATCCATTCCGGCTGCGTCGTCGTAAACGGACATGCGCTGCCCGTCTGTACCAATTTGCCCAATACGTCCTGCAGATCCTGCCATGTCTTGGGCGGCTTGCTACTATTTATTCCAGCTTGTTCAAAGACCGATTTGTTGTAGAACATGACGGGGCTCGATAGTCCCACAGGCAGCGCCACGAGTCGCCGCGCTTCGTCCAGCGAAGTAGGCGCCATCATCTTGGGTGGCGCCAGCGTCTGGAGGGGCTCGCCCGCCTCTTTCATCACTTGCCACAATGGTTTGTAGCGATGAGAGGCAATGAGAAGATCTTCGTCGTCGTTGTCCAGCAACATCAGGTCCGGCAATTTGCCGTCGTTCCAACTTCGATCGCTGAGCGTAATCTTGATCGAAGGATTCTTGCTGTTGAATCGTTCGACTAACTTGGCAAGTTGCGCACCTTTATCGGCGCCAAGTTGATGCACGAATTCCAGGTCAGTTACCGCATGAGTGATCATCGGCATTCCGAGCGCGAATACACCAGCAACCAACGAGCATAAAATTTGAGCCAACGAAATTTTGTGCATTCGAGAGGACCTCCTGGAACAGAACGGCGCGATTCAAAACGAACCGGCAAATATAAGAGATAAGAGCGACCGGATGATTATAGATACCGGCACGGGCGGCCCTTCAAGGCGTCCGCGACAAGCGGATTATTCAAGTACGGACGGCAGGTGACGTAATTTCATCAGGTAACTACTCTATTCATGGCAATCATGATTCGACTTTCTGCGACACTTTTCGCGATAACCCTGTCACTGTGCGCTTGTGATCGGCTGGGGATACCCGACCCTGCCAAGCAAGCCGCGATGAAAGAAGATGAAGGCAAAGCCATCGGGGCGGCATGCCGCCAGTCCGGCCGTGCGATCGAAGACTGCTTTTCGCTTAATCGATCTGCTCTGAAAGCGGCCGTCTTTGCCGGATGGAAGGACATGAACGACTATATGGCACAGAACAAAATCGAAACCGCTCAACCCGAAGCGGATGCCTCGTCGCCAACCGACGACAATGCAGATACATCCACTTCGGCACCCGCCGCTGCAAAAAAGAAAAAGATCACGGCCATACGCCCAAAAAAGTAATCGAATAATTTGGCCGTGCTGCGCGCGTGACCGCTGCGACGCGCGCTGCTACCATCCGCGCTCGCTGTTGCCGAGTGTCCTTGCATGTCTTCCATCCTGGCCTACGGGCTGATTCTTTATTGCCGTCCTGGTTTCGAAAAAGAATGTGCCTCCGAGACGAGCGCATTGACCACTAAAGCTGGCTTGCCGGGCAAAGTGCATGCCGAACCGCAATCCGGCGTCATTCGCTTCGTGTTGAATGAACCTGTGGATTGGCGCGCGATTGCCGACGCCATTCCATTCAATGACTGGGTGTTCGCCCGCCAGCGCGTCGTCTGGGTCGGCCGCGTGGAAGATTTGCCGACACGCGATCGCGTGACGCCTATCGCCTCGATCGTTCATGACGTTGGCATTCACTGCGGACGTGTGTGGATGGAAACGGCCGACACCAACGATGCAAAGAAGGTCTCCGGCATGCTCAAGCGTATGACGCCGCATCTGGAGTTTGCGCTGGGCAACCAAAATTCGCTCAAGAACCAAGATTCGCTGGCCACGCTACATCTGTTTTTCGAGGGCCAGGATCGAGTGGACCTGGGATTGACGATGCTCAACGATGCATCGCCATGGCCAATGGGCATCGCGCGTCTGCGCATGCCGCGCGCGGCGCCCAGCCGATCGACGCTCAAGCTCGCCGAGGCTTTTCAGGCATTGATGACAGAAGATGAGCGCACGGCATCCTTGAAGGCTGGACTGCGAGCGGTCGATCTCGGTGCCGCGCCAGGCGGCTGGTCGCTGCAATTTGCCGAACGCGGTTTGCACGTCAGCGCCGTCGACAATGGCAACATCGCGCCTGCGGTCATGGCTACCGGCATGGTCGAGCATGTGCGCGCAGATGGCTTCACCTGGCGGCCACAACGCAAAAGCGAATGGATGGTGTGCGACATGGTCGAGCAACCCACTCGTATCGCCGCGCTGGTCGCCGATTGGATCGCCAGCGGCCGTTGCCGGCGCAGCATTTTCAATCTCAAGCTACCGATGAAAAAGCGTATCGAAGAATTGGCAAAATGCCGCAAGCTCATCGATCAGCGCATGCGACAACTACCCGGCGCCTATACGTTGCGCTTCAAACACCTGTATCACGACCGCGAAGAAATCACCGGATATCTGGCGAAATAGATAGCGGGAAAATTTTCGTCGAGGCGATTTGAAAGCAAGGATCGAAGCTTCTTCGTGGCGGAATACCAAGCTCATAGAAAAGCGGCGCCCACGTAGCGGGCATCAGGCGAGTATACTGGGCGTCTTAGTCACGTTTCCATATGGCGGGTCCATGTTGCTCGCTTCAAACCTACCATGAGTTTTGCCGAACTGGGTCTGATTCCCGAACTGCTACGCGCAATCGAGGACCAAGGCTACACAGACCCTACGCCCATCCAGCGTCAAGCCATTCCGGTCGTGCTGGCGAAACAGGATGTCATGGGCGGCGCCCAGACCGGCACGGGCAAGACAGCCGGCTTTACGTTACCGCTCTTGCAGCATCTGTCGCGCTGGGCCAATACCAGCACCTCGCCCGCACGCCATCCCATACGCGCGCTGATCCTTACCCCGACTCGCGAACTGGCCGTGCAGGTACACGAATCTGTTCGCACCTACGGCAAGTATCTGCCGCTACGTTCGTCGTGCATCTATGGCGGCGTCGATATGAAGGCGCAGATGACCGAGTTACGCATGGGTGTGGAAATTGTCGTTGCCACGCCCGGTCGTCTGCTGGACCACGTGGAGCAGCGCACGATCCAATTGGGGCAGGTCGAAATATTGGTACTCGATGAAGCCGATCGTATGCTCGACATGGGCTTTATTCCCGACATCCGCCGCATCATCGGTTTGCTGCCGCACGATCGCCAAAGTTTGTTGTTCTCGGCTACCTTCTCGGAAGAAATCAAGAAACTTGCCGACAGCATGTTGCGCGCGCCAAAGCTGATCGAAGTTGCCCGCCGCAATACCACTAGCGAAACGATCACCCATCTGGTTCACCCGGCCGCTACCAGCATCAAGCGCGAATTATTGGCGCATTTGCTTAATGACGAAGACATGTCGCAAGTGCTTGTATTCGTCGGCACCAAATTCGGTTGCGCGCGTCTGGCACGTCACCTGGAAAAGGAAGGCATCTCTGCGGACGCCATTCACGGCGACAAAAATCAGCAGCAACGCAGTGAAGCCTTGGAACGATTCAAAACCGGACAAGTGCGCGTATTGGTCGCAACAGATGTCGCCGCCCGCGGGCTGGATATCGAAGACTTACCTTACGTCATCAATTTCGAATTGCCGATCAACCCGGAGGATTACGTGCACCGCATCGGACGCACCGGCCGCGCGGGCAAGCTGGGTAAAGCAATCTCGTTGGTCGCCCCGGAAGAGCAGCCGCGCCTCAGTGCGATAGAAAAAATGATCAAGCTGCAGATTCAGCGGGAAGTCGTACCGGGTTTCGGCGCGGATACTACGCCTGAGCAAGTACGTCATGCCCGCCCCGAGCGCGGCAAAACGGAACGCTCTTCACGCGGTGAGCGCGGCGAACGTGCTATGCGATCCTCTCGCACAACCCCGCAGAATAACGTCGCCGCCGATGGCTTTGATTTCAATCTTCCTTACTCGGCTTCCGACTCGGCCTCGGATACGCCCACCACAGCAATACGCAACGAAAAAAATGCGACGGTCGCCGCGGCCACCAAACGTAATGCGCCTGTCGCATTTCTGTTAGGCGGCAAAGGCAAAGGCTGACAATTCATTTGTCATAAATACGAATCACGCGTCTCGTCATCGAGGCGTCCCGCCACGCGCCGACGCGGTTTCATATCGAATGCGTTCTAATTGCTCGCGATATTCAATCAACCGCTGGCCATATCGGCGTGGCTTTGTCAAAAGTAAAACTTGCGAGCCTTCTCTGAAAGAGCGCCTGGCCATCGACCTGTCGCAGTAAAATTGCCGCATGAATGCCGACGCGCCGCTTCTCGCTCAACCCTCTTTCGTTCATCTGCGGATGCATACCGAGTTCTCCGTGGAAGACGGCATCGTACGCATCGACGACGCAATTGCCACCGCGGCCAAAGATGGCATGCCCGCACTGGGCATTTCGGATCTGGCCAATCTGTTCGGCATGGTCAAACATTACAAGGGTTGTCGCGACAACGGCATCAAACCCATTGTCGGCATGGACGCGTGGATTACCAACGAAGCGGATCGCGACAAGCCTCACCGCGTATTGCTGATTTGCAAACATCGCGCGGGTTATGGCCAGCTATGCGAACTGCTGACACGCGGGTTCATGGAAAACAAGCATCGCGGCAAGGCGGAGATTCGCCGCGAGTGGCTCACGCCGGACAGCGCGTCGGGCTTGATCTGTCTGTCCGGCGCCATGCAAGGCGATATTGGTCATGCCTTCATGGCGGGCAATGCGGCGGCGGCGGAAGCGGCGGCGCGAGATTGGGCACAGCGCTTTCCCAACAGCTTCTATATCGAATTGCAACGTGCCGGGCACACCGGCACCGAACAGTACATTCACTATGCGTTGCAACTGGCGGGCCTCTTGAATTTACCCGTCGTCGCCACGCATCCGGTGCAATTCAGCAAGCGCGAAGATTTCAGAGCGCACGAAGCGCGCGTGTGCATCGCGCAAGGTTTCGTGCTGGCCGACAAGCGCCGTCAACAGCTTTTTACCGAAGAGCAATATTTCAAATCACAAGCAGAGATGGCCGCGCTGTTTGCCGACTTGCCCGAAGCGTTGGAGAACGCAGTCGAGATCGCACGGCGTTGTTCGCTTTCCATCTCGCTCGGCAAAAACTTCCTGCCGCAATTCCCGACGCCGGATGGCATGACACTGGATGACTTCCTCGTCCATCTGGCGAGGGAAGGGCTCGAGAAACGTTTGCTCAAACTCTATCCCGACGCCGGCGCGCGCGAAGAAAAAGGACCGGTTTACGAAGCTCGGCTGAAATTCGAATGCGAAACGATTATCCAGATGGGATTTCCGGGCTATTTTCTCATCGTCGCCGATTTCATCAACTGGGCCAAGAACAACGGTGTTCCGGTCGGCCCCGGCCGCGGTTCGGGCGCAGGCTCGCTGGTGGCTTATTCGCTTGGCATTACCGATCTCGATCCACTGGCATACGCATTGTTGTTCGAGCGCTTCCTGAATCCGGAGCGCGTATCGATGCCCGACTTCGACATCGACTTCTGCCAAGACAATCGCTACCGGGTTATCGAATATGTGCGCGAACGATACGGTAAGGATGCCGTGTCGCAGATCGTCACCTTTGGCACCATGGCTTCCAAAGCCGTCGTACGCGACGTCGGCCGCGTGCTGGATTTGCCTTACGGTCTGTGCGATCGGCTGTCGAAACTAATCCCCGTTTTTCAGAATAAGCCATTGTCATTGGCGGATGCGCGCAAGGAAGAGCCCGGCATCAACCAGATGATGGAAGACGAAAACGACGGCGAATCCATTCAAGAGCTGTGGAGTCTGGCTGAACCGCTCGAAGGCTTGACGCGCAATGTCGGCATGCACGCCGGCGGCGTCTTGATTGCGCCGGGCAAGCTCACCGATTTTTGTCCCTTGTATCTCGCCGACGGCGCGGATGCCACGACTGTTTCGCAATTCGACAAGGACGATGTCGAAGCCGTTGGCCTGGTCAAGTTCGACTTTCTCGGCCTGCGCAATTTAACCATTATTCAATTGGCATTGGACTACGTCGAACGTCTGACCGGCGAACGGCTCGACCTGATGTCGCTGGGCTTCGACGATCCTGCGGCTTACCAGGTTTTGAAAGACGCCAATACCACGGCGATCTTCCAGGTCGAATCGGAAGGCATGAAAAAGCTGCTCAAAAAGCTCGGCCCCGACCGCTTCGAAGACATCATCGCTGTACTGGCGCTCTACCGGCCGGGCCCACTCGGTTCAGGCATGGTCGACGACTTCATCCTGCGCAAGAAAGG
>DASUGV010000159.1:0-2969 GCA_036273835.1 Rhodocyclaceae bacterium | reverse complement strand
CCTGGAAGTTTGCAACGGCGACGGCGTTACGCATCTGCTTCGGCAAAGTTTGGTTAATCACGGCCTGCATACGGATCAAGCGTGCGGCATGATCCCGCAGGCGGGACAACGCCTCGTCTGCGCCAAACAATTGTCCGACAGGGGTTGCGGCCATTGAAATTGTCCCAATATTTGATGGAGTCCGATATGCCAGCGATGGTATGCCGGAGACAATGCGCGCTCGTTTTCAACGGGCTGTGATTCGTATTTGCCGCGACTTCGGCGCTGGTCACGAGGCGGTTATATCGCCCGTGCTAGAATGCCCGTTTTGCCGCGTTTTCTCAAACAATTCAAAATGATCGCAGGCCTACTCAAGAAAATTTTCGGCAGCCGCAATGACCGGCTGGTCCGCCAATATACGCAAGCGGTGCGCGCCATCAATGCGCTGGAACCGCAGATGCAAGCCTTGTCCGATGAAGCTTTGCGCGGCAAGACGGATGAATTTCGTCAGCGGCTCGCCAGCGGAGCGACACTTGACGATTTATTGCCCGAGGCTTTTGCGGTCGTGCGCGAAGCAAGCGTACGCGTGCACGGCATGCGTCACTTCGACGTGCAGATGGTGGGCGGCATGGTTTTGCATTACGGCAAAATCGCCGAAATGCGTACCGGCGAAGGCAAGACGCTGACGGCGACGCTGGCGGTTTATCTGAACGCGCTGTCCGGCAAAGGCGTGCACGTGGTGACGGTGAACGACTATCTGGCTTCGCGCGACGCGGACTGGATGGGTCGCATCTATAGTTTCCTGGGGCTGACGGTCGGCTGCAACTTGTCGCAGATGGACCACGACGCCAAGCAGAAAGCTTATGCTTCTGACATTACCTACGGCACCAACAACGAATTCGGCTTCGACTATCTGCGCGACAACATGGTCTATGCAGCCGAAGAGCGTGTGCAACGCGGTTTGAATTATGCCATCGTCGACGAAGTGGATTCGATCCTGATCGATGAAGCGCGCACGCCGCTGATCATCTCCGGCCAGGCCGAAGATCACACCGATTTGTACGTCAAGATGAACGCGGTGCCCGTGCTCCTGACGCGTCAAGAAGGGATGGACGACGATCAACTGAATCCGGTCACAAAGCCCGGTGATTACACCGTCGATCTCAAAGCACATCAGGTGCTACTGACCGAGAAAGGTCATGAGCATGCCGAAGAAATACTCGAGCGCCTGGGCATCTTGCCCGCAGGCGCGAGTCTGTATGACCCCTCCAACATTCTACTGATTCATCACTTGTACGCCGCGCTGCGCGCGCACGTGTTGTATCTGCGTGATCAGCAATACGTTGTTCAGGATAACGAGATCATCATCGTCGACGAGTTCACCGGACGTTTGATGACGGGCCGTCGCTGGTCGGATGGATTGCATCAGGCCGTCGAGGCCAAGGAAGGCGTTGCCATCAAGTCGGAGAACCAGACGCTGGCCTCGATTACTTTCCAGAACTATTTCCGCATGTACGGCAAGCTGGCGGGCATGACGGGTACGGCGGACACCGAAGCCTACGAGTTCCATACCATCTACGGTTTGGAAACGGTGGTGATTCCCACCAACAAGCCGATGGTGCGGCTGGATCTGAACGATCAGGTATATCGTACGGTCAAGGAGAAATATGACGCTATCGTAATCGACATCAAGGATTGCCACGAACGCGGTCAGCCGACACTAGTCGGCACGACGTCGATCGAGAACTCCGAAATGTTGTCGGAGCGGCTGACCAAGGAAAAATTGCCGCACCAGGTGCTCAACGCCAAACAGCACGCACGCGAAGCGGAGATCATTGTGCAGGCGGGGCGCCCAGGTGTCATTACCATCGCTACCAACATGGCAGGCCGCGGTACCGACATCGTTCTCGGTGGCAGCATCGAGCGGCAAGTCGCACAGATCAAGGAAGATGCCGCGATTGCCGAAGCCGACAAGCAATCGCGCATCGCCGCCTTGCGCAACGAATGGACGCCACTGCATCAACAAGTGCTGGCTGCTGGTGGTCTGAAGATCATCGGTACCGAGCGCCACGAATCGCGCCGTATCGACAACCAGTTGCGTGGACGCGCCGGACGTCAAGGCGATCCGGGTGGATCACGTTTCTACCTGTCGCTCGAAGATCCGCTGATGAAGATTTTCGGCGGCGACCGGCTCAATGCCATCATGGTGCGATTGAAGATGCCGGAGGGCGAGCCGATCGAAGCCGGCATGGTCAACCGCTCGCTGGAGTCTGCGCAGCGCAAAGTGGAGCAACGTAACTTCGACATCCGCAAACAGTTGCTCGAATATGACGATGTCTCGAACGATCAGCGCAAGGTGATCTATCAGCAGCGCAACGAACTGCTCGAATCGCAGGATATCGCCGAGACCATCACCGCCATGCGCCAGGGCGTGATCGCCGACATGTTCCGCAGCTTCGTGCCGCCCGAGTCGGTGGAAGAACAATGGGACTTGCCGGGTTTTCAGACCGCGCTGCAAGCCGAATATCAACTCGCGCTGCCCGTGGTCGAGTGGGCAACGAAAGAGCCGAATCTTTCGGATGGCGATATCCTGCTACGCATTGTGGAGGCGGCCGACAAGAGTTACAGCGAGAAGATTGCGATGGTGAGCCGCGAAGCCTGGCAAGGTTTCGAGCGCAACGTCATGCTCAACAGCCTGGATTCGCATTGGCGCGAACATCTTGCGTCGCTCGATCATTTGCGCCAGGGTATTCATCTGCGAGGCTATGCGCAGAAGGATCCGAAGCAAGAGTACAAGCGCGAAGCCTTCGAGCTCTTCGAGCGCCTGCTCGACTCTGTGCGAGTGGACGTGACGCGCTTGCTCATGACGGTGCAGATACGCTCGGAAGAGCAGATCGAAGCAGTGGCTGAGGCACATCCAGAGCTCGACAATGTGCAGTACCACCATGCCGACTACGACGAAGCGCTCGCCACGGTAGCCACGGCCAAGC
>DASUGV010000158.1:0-3524 GCA_036273835.1 Rhodocyclaceae bacterium | reverse complement strand
CGCACCAACGGTGACGCGCATGAACGTCGCTTGTAGTGCTCAGAGAGAAAGGGAGTTGTCCGTGCCGAGTCCGTATTTGCGCACGAGCTTGCCAAATGCGCTGCGGTCCTGACTGGCTAATCGTGCCGCATAAGAAATATTTCCGTCTGCAAGATTGAGCAATTCGGCGACATAGTTTTGTTCGAACTTCGCTACTGCGCGCGCTTTGGCCTCGCGAAACGCCAGCGCAGTCTCCGATTTTTTTGCCGCTGGCATATGTTCCGCTGAATCCTCTCCTTCCAGCTCTCGTCGCGAATCGCGCAATTGGAGAACGGATTCTTCGTCCATCAGGAATTCGCGGTGAATGACGTTTTCCAATTCCCGCACATTGCCGCGCCATGCATAACGCCGGATGAAAGCGATCGCATCGGGATGCAGACTCTTGAACGTCACCCGGTATTGATGGTTCAAGCGCTGCAGTAAACTTTGAGCGATCAGCACGGCATCGTCGCCTCGCTCGCGCAGCGCCGGCATGGTCAGCGTCAACACATTCAGACGATAGAGCAAATCCTGACGGAAGCGGCGCTCCAGCGAAAGCGCCGCGAGATCCGCATTGCTGGCAACGATGATGCGTACATCCACATGTCGCATACCACCGCCGCCAACCCGGCGATAAGTTCTGTCCTGAAGAAAGCGTAGCAACGCAGCCTGGGCTTTGAGCGTCAGCGTATCGACCTCATCCAGGAATAGCGTGCCGCCCGAAGCTTCACCGATCAAACCCAGCGACGCGGTTTTGGCGTCAGTGAAAGCACCGCGCTCGTGACCGAACAGTTCGCTCTCGACAAGGGATTCAGATAGCGCTCCGCAATTGACCGGCACGAATGGCTTGTCTGTTCGACCGCCCAGATAGTGAATCGCACGGGCAGCCAACTCCTTGCCGGTGCCTGTCTCTCCAGCGATCAGCACCGTGGCATCGAGCTGCGCCATACGGTGAATCCGGTTCACTGTTTCTCCGAAGATCGGAGATTTACCAACAAGATTGAAGCGTGATAGCTCTTCCATCTCTCTCCCGGCGTACAAAGTCTCTTTGGCTATGCGTAAACGCTAGCCATGTCGTTGATTTATCAGTTGAGTCACAGCATCGAGAAGCTACAGAATCGTCTTAACTTCACTGTATGCCAATTAGATACATGAAATTGCATTGCCGATACGCCGAAATGCCCGGCGTTTTCGTCGCAATTTCGCTGGACGAGCTGCTTTGACTTATGTGCCATAAGCACGCGGGAACCGCTTCCTACCGTGGGTTGCGTACGGGAAGGCGTAATCGGCTAGCGTGATTTTATGCTTTTGGGATTGGCAAATCGGCTTGAGTATGCCCCGATTTAGTTTCCGCAGTTCCCTCGTCGTGCGAATTTCTATTTTCGCGAATACCCAGCGTCCAGAATGGCGGATCGCTGGCGGGAAAAGTCTCGTTCAGACTTTCGTCGATCGACGCTTCGGTTATCGTGGTGGCGTCGCTTTCAGTCGCTGATTCGCCCTCGCAAGTTTGCTCGTCAAGCGCTTCTGCGACTTTCCTATCTGTATCTTGCACCATGACGATGTTCCACGCTCTCGAAATGTCAATGATGCGCAATATATGTTCCGGGCATCGCCGATCGCGCACGATCTAGCTTTCGTTTCGCATTTGGGAACGCATATTGCGGTGTGCAGCCACAAATCTTCAAAGGATCGGCATGCCGCAAGCGTTTTCGCTCCGCGCGGATCTGGTCGTAAAACTTGTATTGATCGCTCTTCTGGTAATGGCATTCGTGCTGCTAGCCTTTGCTTCGTGGAGCGTGGCGAGTCCATCCGACAATTTATCCGCCGTGCTCCAACCCATTCCCTTCAGCCACAAACATCATGTTGGCGACGATGGCATCGATTGTAGGTATTGCCATACGACGGTTGAAAATTCTTCTTCCGCAGGCATGCCGTCGACAGATATTTGCCTGAGCTGTCATTCGCAGCTCTATAAAGATGCGCCGCTCCTGGCCGCCTTGCGCAACAGCGCGGCCACTGGAAAGCCGATCGCGTGGAATCGCGTTTATGACTTGCCCGACTTCGTCTTCTTCAACCACAGCGTGCACGTCGCCAAAGGTGTGGCCTGCATCGAATGCCATGGTCGCGTCGACCAGATGCCCTTGATGTGGCGCACGGCTTCGCTGGATATGCAATGGTGCCTGGCCTGTCATCGCGATCCTGCGCCACACCTGCATCCGGCAAGCGAAGTTTTCCAGATGAAAGATGTGCACCTGGACGAGGCCGCGCATCGGCAACTCGTCGCGCACGCACATCTGGAAAGCACACGACGATTGACCGATTGTTCGACCTGTCATCGTTGAGAAACCAACATGGCCTTTCGACCCGTCATTCCCATTCGCTCCGTTTCCTACGCTCCGCATCAAGCTGAAGGCATGACACGGCGCGATTTCATGAAATGGATGGCGGCCTCCGTCGCGCTGGGCAGCGCCGCATGCAGCGGACCGCCGCAAGAGCGCATCTATCCATACGTGAACATGCCGGAAGGCATCGTTCCCGGCGATCCGATTTATTACGCCACGCAATGGGTAAGGGACGGCTATGCGCAAGGCATACTCGTGTCCACGCAGATGGGCCGTCCGGTAAAAGTTGAAGGCAATCCAAATCATCCGGCGAATTTCGGTGGTACGGATATCTTTGCGCAAGCTTCAGTATTGCAATTATGGGATCCCGACCGTTCGCAAAGCGTCATGCAAGGCGGCGCGCGCTTGAGCGACAAACTCAGCGCGAGCCCGTCGACATGGTCGGCATTCGAAGCGGCATGGCGCGAGCGCGCGCAGCAGTTTGCCCCACGCAAAGGAGAGGGTCTGCGCATACTCACCGGCCCGCTTACCTCGCCGACGACTCTGGACGCGCTACAGCGTCTATTGCGACGCTACCCTGCCGCGCGCTGGCATCGTCATGCGCCAATCGAAGGTGGTGGATCTAATGCATTGCGTATTGGCGATGTGCCGATACAACCTATTTGGCATTTCGACCGGGCCGAGGTGATTGTCGCGTTCGACTGCGATCCATTCAGCATGTCCCCAGCACATTTGCGCCATGCGCGCGATTGGTCGACATCGCGCAAGGCGGGACGTCCGCTCCGTTTGTTCGCGATCGAATCGCAGCCAGGCGCATTGGGCGCCGTCGCGCAGCAGCGCATTGCGCTGGCGCCATCCGAAACGGAAGCACTGCTAGGGCGCGTTGCCTCGCGCGTCGCGGCAGGTCTCGGACAACTAGCCGATCGGCGTGCCGCAAAAATTGGCGTCGCGGATACGACGGCACAGTTCGAAGATTTGCTCGTCAAGGCGCTACTCGATTCACCTGGCCGCTCCCTGTTGATGGCCGGCGCGCATCTTTCGCCGGACGCGCAGCAACGCGTGCATTGGCTCAACCATCGTCTCGGCAATATTGGTAAGACGATGGATTACATCGAGACGCCCGATGCCAGCATTCGCTTCGCGCGTCCTCTTGCCGAGCTGCTC
>DASUGV010000157.1:0-13417 GCA_036273835.1 Rhodocyclaceae bacterium | reverse complement strand
GAAATCCGTTCACAGTACAGAAAAGTATTACGGAGTGCTCATAGGCGCCGATGTCGAAGAAGAACTTCTACTTCTGCGGCTCCTGCTACGCCGAGTGGAGCGCCGGGTGGAACTGCGTGGCGTGCTTTGTCCGCTCAAGCTGTTGTCGTTGAGCGTCGAACCCGATGTGCTGTCGTTGCTATTCAGACTGGGATTGGTCTGAGACGGCGACATCGAACTGCCGGATTGCGTACTACTGCTTCCATTTGTGGAACTTCCATTTATGGAATTTCCATTTGTCATTCCATTGCTCGTACTTCCATTCATTGTTCCGTTCGTTGAACTGCCGTTCGTTGAACTGCCGTTGGTAGAACTTCCGTTCATGGAGCTTCCACTTGTGGAACTACCGGTAGAGCCGGTGGATCCCGTTGAACCGCTACCGCCCGTTTGTGCCCATGCAGTGGCCGTCGCCGCGCCAAACAGCGCGATAAATGACAAACTGATAATTGAAGACTTCATGGCTTTCTCCTCGATAAACTATGCAAAAAGCATACACGAAAGATTCAGGAAAATAATTCAGGAAAGACTTCCCTACGCTCTCTACATGTTGGCCGCAAATGGCATGCCTGTTGCCCGCGCAACCTTTGCATGCATTCGGCAAGCGTTTTATGAATTTTCCTGGCGAGGTGCAATTCAGCTTTGTGGCAAAAGCTACATCAATGCATGTAATGCTTGTAGGTCGCTTGCAAGTATTTCGTCGCCCGTCCGGAGATATCTTGCCGGCATTCCTTTGCGCGGCGAATAGTGCGAATGGCAACGCAGAGATTTATCTCGGATAGCCAATCCTCGGGCACACGCTTTGCTAAAGGATGCAATTACCGCCTCTGAGGCCTCATCCGGAGATTACCCATGGACAGTGCTGATCTCGCCACCCTTGGGATGGCGTTGACCTGGTTAAGAGCGGGCCGCGAAGTGTCGCTTCTGACGGTCGTCAAAACCTGGGGCAGCGCGCCACGGCCGATCGGTGCGATCGCCGCCATTCGTGATGATGGCATCGTCGCGGGATCGGTTTCCGGCGGCTGCGTGGAAGACGACCTTGTGACGCGCTTAAAAGAACGAGCCTGCGCGCACGCTGGCTCGACGCATGTGCCGCAACTTATCAGTTACGGTTTGAGCCGCGAAGAAGCATCGCGCTTCGGTTTGCCCTGTGGCGGTACGCTGCAACTGGTGTGCGAATCGCTCACGAATACGCTGGCGGATACGCGATGGCTCGAAGAAGTAATCGCGCGCTGCGAGTGCCACGAGATCGTTGCACGCACGGTCGACATGCAAAGCGGCAGCGTGCGTATTTCTACTGCGTATGCAGAGGCAGCGCTGAGCTTCGATGAACGCTATTTGACGGCCATCTACGGGCCGCGCTGGCGACTGCTTCTGATCGGAGCGGGCGACTTGTCGCGCTACGTCACACAGATCGCGCGTACCTTGGAGTTCGAGGTCTTCATCTGCGATCCGCGCGAAGAATATCGGGCTTCGCGAATCCCCGGCGCGCGCTATGTACCTGGCATGCCGGACGATGTCGTGCTCATGCTGGAGCCGGATTGCCGCACGGCGATCGTCGCGCTAACGCATGATCCCAAACTCGACGACATGGCGCTGCTCGAAGCGCTCAGGTCGGATGCCTTTTATATTGGTGCGCTCGGATCGAGGCGCAACACACAGCTGCGCAAAGCACGGCTGGCCTTGTTCGATTTACGCGCTGACGAGATCGAACGCCTGCACGGCCCCGTCGGCTTGCGCATCGGCAGCAGGACGCCGCCGGAAATCGCGGTCTCCATCATGGCCGAAGTGATCGCCGTTCGTAATACATTGTCATGGGCACTCGAACAGGAAGGCAACGGCGGTATGGATGCGCATCGCCGGCCCCGCGCGTCAGCGCTCACATCCGGCGGCGCGCGCATCGAAGGAGAAACACCATGAGCAACAGGACCACAGGCATATTGCTGGCAGCTGGCGAGGGTCTTCGTTTCAGTCCGAATGGCCGCTACAACAAGTTGATGATGGCATTGCCCGATGGAACGCCTATCGCGCTGGCATCGCTGTATGCGTTGCAGGCATCTGTCGGCCATGTGATTGCGGTCGTTCGTCCGCACGCCACAACACTGAGCGAAATCTTGCGCAACGCTGGCGCCGAAGTGCTGGTATGTCGAAATGCGGATGAAGGCATGGGCCACAGTTTGGCCTGCGTTGCGCAACGCTGCCTGCATGGCCCAACGGATTGCGTGGTAGCGCTTGCGGATATGCCGTGGGTGCAAAGCGAGACCATCGATGCGCTGGTCGACGCGCTGGAATATGCGCCCATCGTTGCGCCGATGTATCACGAGCGGCGCGGCCAGCCTGTAGGTTTTTCATCGGCTCTTTTGCCTGCGATTGCCAGACTCGAAGGAGATTTAGGCGCGCGCGCCTTGTTGGAGCGCTACGGATTTCATGGCGTGGAATGCAATGACCCCGGCGTATTGCGGGACGTCGATGAGCCCACGGATCTAGCGGTTCTCTTCGACGCAACTTTTACAAAATCCTTGCAAACTCTACAAGTAGCCGCTTGAAGAGTTTTCCGACAAGAGTTTCCCCGACATTCGCCATGATTGTGGCAGGAGACGACAATGTCATATGCAAAGAATTCGGATTCATCAGCGGCGGCCTCCACTCCGAAGGACAGCGGCAATCTGCCCGATCCGGCACGCCGTAATTTCTTGCAGTCTTCCGCTCTGTTGGCGGGATCGCTTGCTGCGCCTTCCCTGCATGCCCAGACGAATGAAAGCGAAAGTGTATTAAAAGACGCGTCGTCAACCGTGGCGGCGGCTCCGGCCACGGTACGCACGCGGTTGCGCATCAATGGCAGCGATCATGACTTGAATCTTGAACCGCGCGTCACATTGCTCGACGCATTGCGCGAGCATTCGGGTATGACCGGCACCAAGAAAGGATGCGACCGGGGACAATGCGGCGCATGCACGGTCGTGGTCAACGGCCGTCGCATCAACTCGTGCCTGACGCTGGCGGTGATGCATGAAGGCGACGACATACTGACCATCGAAGGCTTCGGCCAGCCGGACAATCTGCATCCGCTGCAGGCCGCCTTCATCGAGTACGACGGCTTCCAGTGCGGCTATTGCACGCCGGGCCAAATCTGTTCCGCCGTTTGTATGCTATCGGAATTAAAGCGCAACGAAGCCAGCGCCGTGACGCCGGATGTGCGAAGCCCGAAGGTTGCGCTCAACGACGATGAAATCCGCGAACGCATGAGCGGCAACATCTGCCGTTGCGGCGCCTATCCAAACATCGTCAAGGCCATTCGCAGCGTGGCCGAAAGTAAAACATAGCGGAGACGAACCATGACGCCTTTTTCCTATCAGCGCGCCGACAGTCCGGAAGGGGCGATCCGACTGGCCCAGCAACCTGGCGCCAAATTCATCGGTGGCGGCACGAATCTGCTCGACTTGATCAAGGGCGGCGTCGAACGTCCGCAGATGCTAATCGACGTGAGCCGCCTGAAGCTGGCACAGATCGATCAGTTGCCCGATGGCAGTGTGCGTATCGGAGCCATGGTGCGCAATAGCGACGCGGCCAATCACCCTGTCATAAGACGTTTCTACCCGTTGTTGTCGCAAGCCTTTCTTGCAGGCGCGTCGCCGCAGTTGCGCAATATGGCCACTGTCGGCGGCAATCTGCTGCAACGCACGCGCTGCCACTATTTTTACGATACGGCTTATGACGCCTGCAATAAGCGCGAACCCGGCACCGGCTGCGCCGCACTGGAAGGCATCAATCGCCAGCATGCCATTCTCGGCGCCAGCAACCAATGCATCGCCACCAATCCATCCGACATGAACGTCGCGCTGGCCGCGCTGAATGCGAGCGTGCGCGTGCAAAGCGCGGCGGGCGAACGCGTCATCCCCATCGCTGAATTTCATCGCTTACCCGGTAACGAGCCTGACCGGGACACTACCTTGCGTGCCGGCGAGTTGATCGTCGCCGTGGATTTGCCGAAATCCACGCTCGCGGATCATGCCTACTATCTGAAAGTTCGCGACCGCGCCAGCTATGCGTTCGCGCTGGTATCCGTAGCGGCGGCCCTGGATATTCGCAATGGCATTGTTCATGACGCTGGCATTGCGCTCGGCGGCGTGGCGCATAAACCGTGGCGTCAGCGCGAAGCGGAAAAGGCCCTGATCAACAAACGGCTCGACATGCAATCGATGCACGCAGCCGCCGACATCCTCGTACGCGGTGCGCAGCCCTATGAACACAATCGATTCAAAGTCGAGCTGGCGCGGCGGTCAGTGGTTCGTGCGTTATCCACGGCGGGAGGTGTCGCATGAGCGATGTTGCACAAAATGAAAGCGTCAGTCGCGTTAATGTCGATGGCATTAATTCGGAAAAGGTCGTCGGTCTTCCGCTCGATCGCGTCGACGGGCGGCTGAAGGTCTGCGGTATGGCGCGTTACGCCGCCGAATGGATGCCGCCGCGAATGGCTTATGCTTACATGGTACTCAGCACGATTCCGAGTGGACGCATCGCGCGCGTCGACATGCAAGCTGCGGAGCGCACGCCCGGTGTCATCGGCGTCATGACGCATCTCAATGCGCCGAAGCTGCCGCAAGGCGGCCGCGCAGCGGTCAATCCGCCGGCTGGGCGCGTCCTTTCGCTGCTTCAGGACGATCAGATTCACTACAACCAGCAGCCCGTCGGTATCGTCATTGCAGACACACTGGAGCATGCGCGCGACGGCGCACGCGCCCTGAAAATCGAATACGAAAAATTCGCTGCGATCCTCGACTTCGATGCCGCCAAACGAAACGCTTATTCGCCCCGCAAGATTCAGGAAAACAATGCGGACTCGCAACGCGGCGATGTGAAAGCCGGCATCGGCGATGCGACATATCGTATCTCGGCGACCTATATCACGCCGTTGGAACACCACAACCCGATGGAACCGCACGCGACCGTCGCCGTGTGGGAAGGCGATATGCTGACGGTCTACGACAGCACGCAGTATGTCTCGGGCGTCAAGAGAACCGTGTCGAAAACGCTCGGCATCCCGACAGAGAAAGTGCGCACGATTTGCCCTTATGTCGGCGGCGGTTTTGGCTGCAAGGGTTCGAGCTGGTCGCACGTCGTTCTCGCCGCGATGGCTGCGCGTCACGTTGGGCGGCCGGTGAAACTCGTTCTAGACCGTCCACAGATGTTCGGGCCGGTGGGCGGACGTCCGAACACTGAACAGCATTTCGAGATGGGCGCCGCCGCCGACGGCAAGCTGACCGCCATGACGCACGATGTGATCTCCTATACTTCGTTCATCGAGGATTGGACCGAACCTTCGGCCATGGCGACGCGTATGCTTTATGCATGCGACAATCAGACTACGTCGCATCGGTTGGCGAAGCTGAATCTGGGTACGCCCACTTTTCAGCGTGCCCCCGGCGAGTCGACCGGCACGTACGCGCTCGAAGCGGCGATAGACGAAATGGCCTATGCGTCCGGCATGGACCCTCTTGCGTTCCGTCTGCGCAATTATGCCGAACAGGACCCCGACAAGAACAAACCCTTCTCCAGCAAATCCTTGCGCGAGTGTTATCGAGCGGCTTCCGAACGCTTCGGTTGGTCACGACGCACCATGCAGCCGCGTTCCATGAAGGATGGCCGCTGGCTGGTCGGCTGGGGCATGGCGACGGCCACTTACCCGACGCGTCGCAGTCCAGCCAAGGCAAAAGTGCGTTTGCTTCCCGATGGGACGGCCGTGGTGCAGAGCGGTTCGCAAGATCTAGGTACAGGCACTTATACCGTGATGACGCAAGTGGCCGCTGAAAATCTCGGATATCCCGTTCGCATGGTGCGCTTCGAACTGGGCGACACGGCATTACCTGAAGCACCTGTATCGGGCGGTTCGCAATCTGTTGCCAGCGTCTCGCCGGCGGTGCGCGCCGCGGCGCTAGCCGCACGCGCAAAACTTATCGATCTGGCGCTCTCAGAAAGCAACTCGCCATGGCAAGGCGCAAGCCTCGACGATCTGACCGTCGAAAACGGCTGGCTGCAATCGCGCAGCGATCGCAGTCGGCGCGAACCGGTCGCAGTCGTGCTCGCTCGCAACGACGGTCCCACGATCGAGGCGGATGGCGAAGCAGCGCAAGGCGAGGAGAAAAATCAGTATTCCATGCATTCCTTCGGCGCCGTCTTCACGGAAGTTCGCATCGACCGGGATCTGGGCATCATTCGCGTGCCGCGCATCGTCGCCGCCTATGGCGTCGGCAATCTGCTCAACGAGAAAACCGGACACAGCCAATTGATGGGTGGCATTGTTTGGGGCATCAGCATGGCGCTGTTCGAGAAATCGGAACTGGACATGCGTTATGGCCGCATCGTGAATAACAACCTTGCCGAATATCACGTGCCGGTCAATGCCGACATTTATGACGTTGACGTGATCGTCGTTCCCGAACGGGACCCGCACGTGAATCCGCTTGGCGCGAAAGGCATCGGCGAAATCGGCATCACCGGCGTCGCCGGTTCGATCGCCAACGCGGTGTATCACGCGACAGGAAAACGCATCCGAGATTTGCCGATCAGGCTAGACGAATTTATATGACGCAGTTATATTTATATATGACAAAGTTATATTTATAATTGATATGCCAAAACGCGCGCGTCAGCGCAGCGGCGGCAGGCAGTAGTGCAGTGATTCGATCGCGCTCAGCGCATGCATTGCATCATCGATGGATTTCCGAGATTCATAAATCAGCCTTCGGCGGGATGCGCAAGAATCGTTCCCTGGCTTTTCTACTTCATTCGAGACAGTTCGTTTCACATCGACGGCGTATTGCGGCATAGTGTTCGCCGCGTAATTTACCTGTTCTCTCGAAATGGAATTGAAATGCCCGAACAAACTTCTACAGATAAAGCAGCGTTTCAACGTGTTCTGACGCGCAATCTGATGCTGCCGCTTTTCGTGGGTGTCGTCAGCGCGGCGGTGTTCGTGGGTTTGATTATCTATTTACTGTCTGTGCTGGACTGGGTGGATCACACGCAAAGAGTCATTAGCAAAGCCAACGAACTGACAACGCTCACGATCGACATGGAGACCGGTATCCGTGGTTTCCTCATCACCGGCCAAGAAGATTTCCGGCGGCCCTACACGCTTGGCAAACCTCAATTCGTTACCGCCCTGCCCGCCTTGATGGAACTGGTGCAAGACAATCAACCGCAGGTCGATCGCCTCAGGCGCATCCAGGCTCTACAGGCGCAATGGGAGGATTTTTCTCAGCAGCTCATCGACGCGCGCGGAAAAAATCAATCCTATGAAGACATCATCCGGCAGGGGCGCGGCAAACAGTTGCTCGACCAGATACGCAAAGAGTTTTCAGATTTCCTCGACGTTGAACGTGTGCTGTTGAAAGAGCGTAGCGATGACGCGCGCAGCGCCACATACGTCTGCATCGCGCTTTACGTGATATTCATTCTGATTCTCAGCGGCATCGTCGCTTTTTCGAGCCGCCGCCAGATATTTGCCCTATCAGCGAATTATGGCAACGCTCTGAGCGAGCAGATGAAAAGTACGCAGGTGCTGGAACAGCAGGCATGGTTGCGCGTGGGTCACGCCCGCCTGGCCGCATCTCTGGTGGGCCAGTTGTCGCTTCCCGCGCTTGGCCGCAATGCGCTCGAATTCCTGGCCCAATATCTCGACGCCGTCGTGGGCGCATTCTATGTTCGCAATAACGCGGGACAGATGGAGCGCTTTGCCACGTACGGTCTGGAAAAAAATGATTATGCCAAACAGATTATCGACGTAAACGATGGCTTGGTGGGGCAAGTCGCGCACGACGGAAAGATCAATCACGTCCGGAATTTATCCGGTAGCTATTTCAAGGTGACCTCCGCACTGGGCGCCAGCGAACCGGCGGAAGTCGTCGTGGCATCCATTAACAATGACGGGAACATAAATGGCGTCATCGAACTGGGCATGATGCATCCCGTGGCGGAGCGCGATCTGGAGCTGCTGCGCATGATTGCCGCCAGCCTCGGCGCCTCGGTCGAGGCGGCGCAATACAGGCAGCGCTTGCAGGACGCGCTGGAAGAAACGCGCCAGCTCAACGAAGAGCTCCAGACGCAACAGGAAGAATTGCGCACCGCCAACGAGGAACTGGAAGAGCAATCGCGCGCACTCGTGGAATCGCAGACCAATATGGAGCACCAGCAAGCGGAGCTCGAACAGACGAACATGCAGCTATCGGAACAAGCGCTCATTCTCGACCGCAAGAACGAATCGCTCAACCATGCGCAGACCGAACTTCAGCAACGTGCCCAAGAACTACAGCGCGCCAGCCGCTACAAGTCCGAGTTCCTCGCCAACATGTCGCACGAATTGCGCACGCCACTGAACAGCTCGCTGATACTGGCCAAATTGTTGTGCGACAACAAGACCGGCAACCTGACCGAAGAGCAACTCAAATTCGCCAACACCATTTACTCGTCCGGCAACGACCTGCTCACGCTGATCAACGACATTCTCGATCTGTCGAAAGTCGAAGCCGGCAAGATGGAATTGGCGCCGCAGCTCCTTCCTGTCAGTGCATTGACGGAGTCGCTGCGAATGACATTCGAACCGCTGGCGCGGGAAAAGAATTTGATATTCGAATCGCATATCCACTCGGATGTGCCCGAATCGATCTACACGGATCGCCAGCGGCTGGAACAGATTCTCAAGAACCTTCTTTCCAATGCCATCAAATTTACCGGCACTGGCAAGGTGTCGCTGGTCGTCACGCCACAGGCTGGCGATCAGGTTGCATTTTCGATAGCCGATTCGGGCATCGGCATACCGGCGGAACAACAAGAAGTTATTTTCGAAGCTTTCCGCCAAGCCGACGGCACCATCAACCGGCGCTATGGTGGAACGGGCCTGGGTTTGTCCATTTCGCGGGAGCTGGCCGGTTTGTTGGGTGGCAGCATCGAGGTCGTCAGCGCAGCGGGACAAGGCAGCACCTTCACGCTGGTGTTGCCTGTCAGGTGGACCGAGAGCAAGCCGACGCCGATCATCGCCAGCGCATCGACGACGTCTCCATTCGCAGAGGCATCCGTATTGCAATCGCCGGCATCGCCACTTCCCGCCACCCACACCATTCCAACATTTCCCGACGATCGCAACGATGCGGCTTCGTCCAAACGCGTGGTGCTCATCGTCGAGGACGACGCGGCATTCGCGACCATTTTGTATGATCTCGCGCACGAAATGCATTACCGCTGTCTGGTCGCGCACGGCGCAGCGGAAGGTTTGCAGCTGGCAATGCAGCATGTGCCGAGCGCAATCCTGCTCGATATCCGGTTGCCCGACGAATCAGGCCTAAGAATTCTGCAGCAACTCAAAGAATATCCGCGCACGCGGCATATTCCCGTGCACATCATCGCAGCCGAGGACTTTACCGAAGTGGCGATGCATCTCGGTGCAGTAGGTTTTGCCATCAAGCCCACGACTCGCGAGGAGTTGATCAGTATGTTCAAACAACTCGAAGAACGGGCTGCGAGAAAAATCAAGAAAGTCCTGCTTGTCGAAGACGATGAGCGCCAGCGCCAGAGCGTCGTGCACCTCATCGGCGACGATGACATCGACATTTCCGCCGTCGGGCGGGGCGAAGAGGCGCTGGCGCTGCTGCGCACGACCGTCTTCGATTGCATGATCATCGATCTGAAGCTTCCCGATATGGACGGCAGCGAATTGCTGGCGCGCATGACTCACGAAGAAATTTGCTCGTTTCCGCCGGTGATCGTCTATACCGGCCGCAACCTTACGCGTGAAGAAGAAGCGGAGCTCAATCGCTATTCGCGTTCGATCATCATCAAGGGCGCACGCTCGCCGGAACGCCTGCTCGACGAAGTGACCTTGTTCCTGCACAAAGTGGAATCTCAGCTTTCGACGGAGCGTCGGAACATGCTGCAGACCGTGCGTAATCGCGATCGGATTTTCGAGGGCCGCACGGTGCTGCTGGTGGACGATGACGTGCGCAACATCTTTGCGCTCACCAGCGCACTGGAACAAAAAGGCCTCAAGGTTGAAATCGCCCGCGATGGTTTCGAAGCGCTTGGCAAACTCGATGAAGTCGACGATATCGACTTGGTATTGATGGACGTGATGATGCCCGGCATGGATGGACTGGAAGCCACGCGGCGGATTCGTGCCGATTCGCGCTTCGGCAAATTGCCGATCATTGCGATCACCGCCAAGGCGATGAAGGACGATCAGGAACAATGCCGCAAGGCGGGCACCAACGACTATCTCGCCAAGCCCATCGATCTGGATAGACTCTTTTCGCTGCTGCGCGTGTGGATGCCCAGCGCGGGCCGCATCTGACCATGTCGCACAGTACGGACATCGAGATACGTCTGCTCATGGAAGCCATTTACGCCCAGTACAGCCACGATTTCCGTCACTACTCTGGCGCATCACAAAAACGGCGCGTACTGTACGCGCTGCAACACTTCGGTTGCGACACGATATCCAGCCTGCAGTCGAAAGTGCTGCACGATCCGGCCACGTTTCAGCAACTGCTAGACATTCTGACCATTCCGTTCACGGAAATGTTTCGGGACCCGACATTCTTCCTGGCGGTGCGTCATCATGTCGTGCCGGTGCTGAAAACCTATCCGTCGCTGAAAGTATGGGTGGCCGGCTGCAGCACAGGTGAAGAAGTCTATTCGCTCGCCATCCTGCTCAAGGAAGAAGGTCTGCTGGAACGCACCATGATATATGCCACCGACATTAATCCGGCGTCGCTGGAAAAGGCCAAGCAGGGTATCTTTCCACTCGACCGCCTGCAATTGTTTACCGCCAACTATCAAGCCGCCGGCGGCAAGGCGGCATTTTCGGACTACTACACGGCAGCCTACAACGCGGTGCGTTTCGACAGGACGCTATCCGAAAACATGACGTTCGCCGATCACAGCTTGGCGACCGACAACGTGTTTTCCGAAACGCATTTCATTTGTTGCCGTAACGTCCTCATCTATTTCGACCGGGGCTTGCAGGATCGTGCGTTCGGTCTGTGCCACGAATCGCTGTGCCATCGCGGATTTCTTGGACTGAGCACCAAGGAGAGTCTCGATTTTTCCTCTTACGCCGATCGATTCGAGCCAGTAGTCAAGCAAGAACGGTTGTTTCGCAAACGTTGAGAAACATCATCATGTCTGCATCTTCATCGCACGAAGCGAGTTCAAGATTCATCGACGCGATCGTCGTTGGCGCATCAGCCGGTGGCGTCGCTGCGCTGTCGGAGATACTGACGAACTTGCCGGTGTCGTTTGCCATTCCGGTCATCGTAGTGCTCCACGTGCCCAGCGATCGGCCCAGCCACTTGCCGGACATCTTTCGCCATCGCGTCGGAATGCGTGTCAGCGAAGCGCAGGACAAGGAACCAATTTCTTCTTCGACTCTCTACTTCGCTCCAGCGGGCTATCACTTGTCTATCGAAAACGATCGCAGTTTTTCCTTGAGTGGAGAAGCGCCCGTGAGCTACTCGCGTCCCTCCATCGATGTGCTGATGACGTCGGCGGCCGATGCCTATGGTGCGAACCTCGCCGGTATTCTTTTGACCGGCGCGAATTTCGATGGCGCCGCCGGACTGGCCATAATCAAAGAGCACGGCGGCCTGACTATCGTGCAAGACCCCGATCAGGCGGAAATGTCGACAATGCCCGCGGCGGCCATCGCTATGCAGCGCCCCGACTTGATCTTGCCCCTGGAAGACATTCATGCCCTGCTTGCACAAATGAAAACAAATTGAAAACGAGTTGAGAATGCATAAATGAATTCAGATATCAAACTGCTTATCGTCGATGACCTGCCGGACAACCTGCTGGCCCTGGAAGCTTTGATCCGTTGCGATGGTTGCGCCATCTATCAAGCTTCTTCGGGCGAAGAAGCGTTGACGCTCCTGCTCGAACACGAATTCGCGCTGGCCATTCTGGATGTGCAAATGATCGGCATGACAGGATTTGAATTGGCCGAATTGATGCGCGGCATGGAAAAGACGCGCCACATTCCAATCGTGTTCGTCACCGCGGCAGGCCGCGACCTCAACTACGCGTTCAAAGGATATGAAAGCGGCGCCGTCGATTTTCTATACAAGCCGCTCGACGTCCATGCGGTCAAAAGCAAGGTCAATGTTTTCGTCGACCTCTATCGTCAACGCCAGGAAGTGAAGCGCCAGGTCACGGCGCTGGAAGAAGCGCGCAGGCAGCAGGATATGCTCCTCGCGGAACTGCAAACTGCAGAACACGAATTACAGGATGCGTTGCAAATACGCGACCAATTCATGTCGATGGTCGCACACGAATTGCGTACGCCATTGAGCGTCCTCTCGCTCGACACCCAGGTGCGTCAGCGGCATCTCGAACAGGGCAATTCTTCCTTCTTTAGTGCGCCACAACTTACGCACATGTTCAGCAAGGATTTGCGTCAGGTCAAAAGCATGTCGCGATTGATCGAAGATATGCTCGACGTGTCGCGCATCCGGAACGGCAAATTGTCCATTCGACCTTCGCTTACGAATCTGTCGTGGCTGCTTGACCGCCTGGTGGAGGATTTTTCCAATCTCGGTGGCGAAAGCGCCATCACGTTGACGGCCGAACCGGACGTCGTCGGCATGTGGGACGAATTCCGCATCGAGCAGATCATCGTCAATCTACTGACCAATGCCTTACGCTACGGCGCGAGCCAGCCGATCGAAGTCACGCTCAGGACCTCGAACAACGCTGCGCTGATCGTCGTGCGCGACCATGGCATTGGCATAGCGCCGGAGGAACAGGAACGCATCTTCGAACAATTCGTTCGCGTCGCCGACCGTTCCTCGACCGGATTGGGGTTGGGTTTGTATATCACCAAGCAACTCGCTGCCGCGCATAGCGGAGCGATCAGCGTGGAAAGCCGCTTGGGCAAAGGATCCGCTTTCACAGTGAAGCTGCCGCTCAATCGCTGAACCTTCGTCATTGCAGTCTCTCATTGAAGTTTCATCGCTCCGGTTGTCAATATTTTAATATGCAGTGAGCATTACATTGCCTGAACTTGCAGCGCAGCGCGAACGCGCGTGTGCGACAACGGCAATTCCCGCAGCCGTACACCGGTCGCATCGGCCACCGCATTGGCGATGGCAGCGGAGGTCGGACCTTGCGATGCCTCGCCGGTGCCAAGAAAGGGCTGACCGGGACGATCGATCACGTGCACATCGATACTGTCGGGTACTTGCGAAAAGCGCAGGATCGGATAACCGCTCCAGTCGCGGCTCGTCACATGAACGGTGTCGAAGGCGACCTCCTCCATCGTTGTCCAGCTCAGCGACTGGATGATACCGCCCTCGATCTGGTTACGTATGCCATCGGGATTGACGGCTTCACC
>DASUGV010000156.1:0-3446 GCA_036273835.1 Rhodocyclaceae bacterium | reverse complement strand
TGAGTCGAGGGAAACCACGGCACCGGCGCAACGACCTTGGTCTCTACTTTTCCGCTGCGATGCAGTTCACGCAACCGCGTCTCGACGAAGATGCCATGCGTAGGCCGCACGCTGGACGGATACAACGTCGAAAAAAGGAGTGTGCGAATGGGTTTCACATCGGGTTTCATGTCAGATAACACAACCCGCACATCACAACGCGCGGCCGAGCAAGCCGCCATAGACTTTGCGATAGCGGCTCACGCTGTTGGCCCAGTTGCGTTCGTTCTCGACGAATGCGCGGCCCTGCGCGCGCAGTTTCGGCCACGATGCCGGCGCGTCGAGCAATTGCAGTAGCGCATCGGCCAGCGCGTCGACGTCGCCAGCGCGAAACAGCATGCCCGTTTCGCCATGACGAATGAGTTCCTTATGCCCGCCGACATCGGACGCGACGAAGATGCGCTCTTGCGCCATCGCTTCGAGCGGCTTCAAAGGCGTCACGAGCTCGGTCAAGCGCATCGGATGGCGCGGATAGGCCAGCACGTCGACCAGATCGTAGTAGCGCTGCACCTCCGCATGCGGCACGCGGCCCGGCATGATCACCTTGTCGGCGATGCCCAATCGCGCGGCCTGTTCACGCAAGGCGTGCTCTTGCGGACCGCCGCCTAGCAGAAGAATGCCAATGTCCTGACGCGCAGCCAACAATTTAGGTACCGTGTCGAGTAGAAGATCCAGTCCTTCGTAGGCATAGAAAGAACCGATGAAACCGACGACCGTCTTGCCACCCAGGCCGAGCTTCGCTTTCAACACCTCGTCCGCCACGCCGCCGCGCGCGAAGGAATTCACATCGACAGCATTGGGAATCACCGTTACCCGATCATTGGGAATGCCGCGCGCGACGATATCCGCGCGCAGTCCTTCGCAGATCGTCGTCACATGATCGACACGCCTGAACGCGTAAGTTTCCAGCGCGCGCGTAGCACGGTAACGTAGGCTGCCTTCATTGGTCGTGCCGTGATCGACCGCGGCGTCCTCCCAGAAAGCGCGGACCTCGTAGACGCACGGAATGCCTTTGTCATGGGCAACGCGGAAGAGCGGAAGAGCGTTGAGCACCGGCGAGTGCGCATGCATCACGTCGGGTTTGATCTCGTCGACGAGCGACGATAATCTCTTTTCGGTCTGGCGCATCAGCTCGAGTTCGCCGAGCAAGGGAACTTTGGCAAAACGCGTGCGCTCGGCGCGCGTACGATAGAAACGCAGGCCGTCTGCGTCGTCGAAATCGGATGTCACGTTGCCTTGCTTGGGCGATGTGAGATGAAAAGTGTCCCAACCCAGCGCGCGCTGCTCGCGCAAAATCGCAGCGGTGCGAAAAGTGTAACCGCTGTGCAAAGGCAGCGAGTGGTCGAGTACGTGCAGAACGCGTAATTTATCTGTCATTTTTACGTTTTCACGGCGTTTGGCACCGCAAGCAAACGCGGTTCGATCCAGCTCGTCAGAGGTTGCTGCAGATGCTTGAGCACGACGGCGGCAACGCAGGCCAAGGCCAGCGCCACGACTATCACCCACGCATGCGGCCCCAGCACTTGCACCATGCCAGCCAGGAAGATGCCATGCACAAGAAAATATTCGTAGCTGTATTTCGAGACAAGGCGCACCCACGCCGGTTCTCGTATCAGCACGATGCCGCAGAAATTGAGCAGCAACAGACCGATGCCTGCGTAGCAAAGCTGAACGTTCATCGATAGTCCCGCAATGAGCAGCAGAATCGCGAGCAGGAAGCCTGTTACAGGACGCGCCGTCAGCCCGCATACCGCACCTAAGCAGAAAGCGAGAATGTGGCGGCTCAAATCAACTTCGAACACGAAAACGATGCTTGCGAGCGCCAGTGCCGCGAACAGCAGCATCAGCACAAGCGGCCTTCGCAACCACAACGCCACGGCGGCCAAGACATAGCACAGCAGAATCAACGATACGAACCACGACACCACGTTGATCAAATCCCAGCCGTGCGTGAAGAAACCCGTACCGAGCATTTGCGATACGAATAAACCCAGCGTAATCGGCTTGGAAGAAAACTTCACGGCCAATGCGAAGGCACCGAGCGTCGCGATCCAATATGCCGGATAGATTCTGAGCAGACGGCGCTTGAGCCATTGCAATGGATCGACCTGCGCATCGCGAAACGCCAGGAAACCGGCGATGGCGCAAAAAATTGCCACGGCGCTTTGTCCGGGGCTGATGTTGTGCCAGTTCGTCTCCGCGTACGCGCCGAGAACGGAAGCCGTGTGCTGCCAAGTGACCAGCACGATGGCGATCGCGCGCAGCAGATCGAGTCCCGGTACATGCGAAGTTTTCGTCGTTTTCATCGTGCGTTTAATTCGCCATGGCGACAGGTTCGGCGATTGGCGCGGCAACCGATTGCGCTTGGCGCAGAAATGCTTCGAACATTAGCAGGCTCCACAACGGCGCGCTGTAGTCGCGAGCGCCCGACTGATGCGCATCGAGCAAATGCAGCAAGTAGTCGCGATTGAAAAATCCGGTGTCGGCCAGCACGGGGCCCAACAGCGCGTCGCGCACGCGCTGACGCAGCGGACCACGGAACCAGCGCGCCAGCGGCACGGAGAAACCCATTTTGGGACGATACAAGACATCGTCCGGCAGCATCGGCTCCAGCGCTTTCTTGAAAACATATTTACCTTGCATACCGCGAATCTTCAAAGATGTCGGCAGCGTCGCCAGCCATTCGACCAACGGATGGTCCATCAGCGGTTCGCGTACTTCGAGCGAATGTGCCATCGACGCGCGATCGACTTTGGTATTGATGTCGCCAACGAGATATGTCTTGAGATCGATGTATTGCGCGAGTCCCAGCGGGTCGTCGGTATTGGCGCGCGCTGCATGACGATTGAATACCTCTTGCGCGGAGTAGCCGCCAAGCTTGGATTTGAAACTTGAACTGTAAAGATTGGCGCGCATGTCGTCGCGCAGCACCGACACAGTGTGAAAATAAGCCTCGACAGCGTTACGCGTGAGCGCCTGAAAAGTCGTCTTGGCGCGGAATACGCGCGGCGCCCAGTCCGCTTTCGGATAGAGATGGCCGAGCAATCCAAACAACGGACGGCGCAACGCCAGCGGCAGACTGCCGCGCATGCGCTCTTCCATCAGGTGCAGACGATAACGGCGATAGCCGCCCATGCTTTCGTCGCCGCCATCGCCCGACAATGCAACCGTCACGTGCTTGCGCGCCAGTTGGCAAACGCGATAGGTGGGAATGGCGGAACTATCGGCATAGGGTTCATCGTAAAGCGCCGCGAGCGTATCGATGAGATCGAAGTCGTCGCTGGCGACTTCCTCGATGTGGTGATCGGTCTTGTAGCGATCCGCAACTTTCTGCGCGAATTCCGATTCGTTGAACGCGGGATCGTCGAACGAGATGGAACAGGTGACGACAGGCTCCTTGGACAAAC
>DASUGV010000155.1:0-2326 GCA_036273835.1 Rhodocyclaceae bacterium | reverse complement strand
ATTAACCCGGCTGTTTCGAGGCCGTCGATGTCGGGCATGTTTACATCGAGCAAGATCACGGCGAATTCGCGATGCAGGATTTCCCGCAGGGCTTCGGCGCCTGAATGCACCATGACAAGGTTCTGCCCGAGATCGGCCAGGATGGTTTCGAAAACCAAAAGCTTTTCCGGCAGATCGTCGACGATCAGAATGTTGACCGATAGATCAATATCTTCTTCGCTGGTATGAGTGGTATCCATTAGCGGTATAACCATCCGCGCAGTACGGCCAGCAAATGAACTGTATCGACAGGTTTGGAGAGATAGTCCCACGCGCCCGCTTCGATACATTTCTCCCTGTCGCCTTTCATGGCTTTGGCCGTGACTGCGATGATCGGCAGATCCTGTCCGCAAGGCAGCTTGCGAATTTCTTCCATGGTGGCGATGCCGTCCATTTCCGGCATCATGATATCCATCAATACAATGTCGATGCTGTCGTCATTCTGGACCAGGCGAATGGCTTCGCGCCCGTTGTTGGCGGAGACGATCTGCATGCCCTGTTCGTCCAGCACCGTAGCAAGCGCGAAAATATTGCGCATGTCGTCGTCGACGATCAGTGCTTTTCTGCCCGCCAGAATGTGATGAGACGAATGCAGGCTCTCGATGGCACGGCGTTCATTGGCCGACATCGACGCGGTATCGCGATGCAGGAAGAAAGACGTCTGATCTATGAGGCGCTCGAAAGAGTGCGCTTCGCGCACAGCGAACGCGCAATCGCTGCGCTTCCATGCGTGACTGGAAGCGCCTCCATCCGTGCCGTACAGTACGACCGGAAGCTGGCGCGCCATGGCGTGTTCGTCCAATGCGTCGAGCAGGTCTTCTGGCCCGAAGCCGCTGATGCGTTCGTCGATCACGAGGCAATCGATTTGTTGGCTACGTAGCATTTCGCTCGCTAGATTGCCATTGGCGGCCGCCATGACTTCGACTTCATCCGCGGGAAGCTGAGCCTGCAACTCGTTGCTCATCGCTTCGTCGGAAGCCAATACTAGAAGCTTTCGCTTTTGTACGGAGCTGAAATCGTTCAACTGAACGATTGCCTGATCCACCACGTCGCGGGACTTCAATGGCTTGGTGATGAAACCGATGGCGCCAGAATTCAAAGCGCGTTCGCGGGAATCGTCGGTCGATACGACGCAGATCGGTATATGACGGGTGGATAAATCCGCCTTGAGCCGGTCGAGAATGCGCCATCCCTGCATGTCGGGCAGGAAGATATCGAGTGTGATGACTTTTGGCTGATATTCTCTTGTCATCGCCAGTCCGGCCGCGCCGCTCGTACTGACCACGCCTTTGAAGCCTTGCTGGCGCGCCGCGTCGAGCAGCACTTTGGCAAAACCCAGATCGTTCTCGATGATAAGAAGAACTTTGTCGTTCGATGCGATGCGGTTGCGATCATCGTCCGCTTCGTTGACGAATTCATGAATGAAATCGTCATCTTTGGCGACGGCGTCAACTATGTTTGCCGTTGCGTTCGACAAGTGCTCATCGGCTTTTTCGCTACCGGTTTTGGCTTCGGCCGGCGTATTGACCCAACGCGAACGGTTCAGGCGCGGAGAGGTGTAGTTCTGCGGCAGATACAACGTGAACGTGCTGCCATGTCCAGGCGAACTGACCAGCTTGATTTCGCCGCCAAGCAGTTTGGCAAGCTCGCGGCTGATCGCCAAACCGAGACCCGTGCCACCGTACTTGCGGCTGGTACTGCCGTCGGCTTGCTGGAACGCTTCGAAAATGATTTGCTGTTTGTCCGGCGAAATGCCGATGCCTGTATCGCTGACGGCGTAAGCGATCACCTGAGTCGCGCGATTGAGTTCTTCGTTTTCCGGAGACCAACCCAACTTCGCCGTGGCCACGGAGAACGATACTTCGCCCGCGTGCGTAAATTTGAACGCGTTGGACAACAGATTCTTGATGATTTGCTGTAGCCGCTTGATATCGGTGAGCACGACCTTGGGCAGGCCGGGCTCGAGCCGCACATGGAAGTCCACATTTTTGCCGTCGGCGAAGTGACGGAAACTGCGTTCCACATAGCGATTGAGATCGTCTGGGCGCAGCTCGCTGATATCCACCGCCACCGTGCCGGACTCGATTTTGGACAAGTCGAGAATGTCGTTGATCAAGGCCAGCAAATCGTTGCCGGAAGCGTGGATGGTCTTGGAGAATTCCACCTGCTTTGGCGTCAGGTTACCCTCGGCGTTCTTGCACAGCTGATCGGAAAGAATCAGCAAGCTGTTGAGCGGCGTGCGTAATTCATGTGACATATTCGCCAGGAACTCGGATTTGTATTTGGA
>DASUGV010000154.1:0-4712 GCA_036273835.1 Rhodocyclaceae bacterium | reverse complement strand
TCCCCTGCCGCCACCTTGGCGCGACGAATGTAATCGAGCAGCGAAGTCTTACCGTGATCGACGTGCCCCATGACAGTCACTACCGGCGCACGTGGCTCAGGTGTGACGTCGTGCAACGATTCGCCTTCATCGAGGAAGGTTTCCGGATCGTCGAGCTTGGCCGCGATAGCCGTATGGCCGAGCTCTTCGACGACAATCATTGCGGTTTCCTGGTCCAGCACTTGATTGATAGTCACCATCTGACCCATCATCATCATGCGTTTGATCACTTCGGCAGCTTTCACCGACATCTTGTGCGCAAGATCGGACAACGTAATCGTTTCGGGTACATGAACTTCTCGCACAACCGGCTCGGCTGGCGCTGCGAAAGTAACGCTAGGTGTCTCCTGATGCTGTTTGCCGTGACGGCCGCCACCTCGCGGACCGCCGCGCCAACCACCCGCTCCACCACCCGTATCGCCGCGTGTTTTGATCGTACGACGCTTGGCGGTATCGTCTTTGGCCGGCGCTTTAGCTGGCGCTGCTTTCTTAGCAATCGTTTTGTCTGCCGGCTTGTCCGGCTTGTGCAAAGTGCCGCCACCGGGCTTACCGGCAGGTCCCGCTTTGGCTTTTTCAACCGCAGCCGCGGCTTCAAGCGCCGCACGATTGCGCGCGGCTTCTTCCTCGACGCGACGCGCATCCTCGGCGGCTTTGCGAGCCGCCTCGCGTTCCTGCTTCTCTTTGAGTTCGGCGGCCTGATGCGCTAACAAATTACTATGACGTTGTGCTTCGAGCTGACGTGCAGTAAGCGGCTTTTCAACTTTTTCTTCCTTGTCGGTTTCTTCCGCTTTGTCAGCCTTCTCCGCTTTAGCCGTTTTCGCCTTGGTCGTCTTGACGACCTTGGCAACCGTTTCTGGTTCAAGCTTTACTTCCGGCTCGGCCACCGGCGCCTCGATGACTTTCGCCACGACAGGTTCAACAACCGCGACTTGCTCGACAGCCGCAACCGGCACTACGGTATCGGCCGCGCCTTCTACTTCATCACGCTTGACGAAAACGCGCTTCTTGCGCACTTCAACCTGAATGGTGCGTGCCTTGCCCGTCGCGTCGGCCGCCTTGATTTCGGTGGTCTGCTTGCGCGTCAAGGTAATCTTGGATTTCGGCGCCGTCTCGCCATGAGCGCGACGCAGATAATCGAGCAGGCGCGACTTGTCCTGCTCGCTTACCTCATCGGTCTCGCGCGCTTTGCTCACGCCTGCTTTTTGAAACTGCTCAAGCAATGCGGGTGCGGGCATCTTTAGTTCGGTAGCGAATTCCGCCACACTCATTTGCGCCATACGTTACTTTTCCCCTGCTTCTTCAAACCAGTGCGCGCGCGCCTTGGTGATCAAATCTTTCGCGCTGGCTTCATCCATTTCGGCCACTTCCAGCAATTCGTCCACCGCCAGATCGGCCAGATCATCGCGCGTCTTGATGCCGGCGCTGGCTAGCTTGGCTGCCAATGCCGGTGTCATTCCTTCGAGACTGATGAGATCTTCGGACGCATTGGCCAGTTGCTCTTCATTCACGATCGCTTCGGTCAACAGCACATTACGCGCCCGCTGACGTAATTCGTTCACTGTATCTTCGTCAAATGCCTCAATTTCCAGCATCTCGGCGATCGGCACATAGGCCACTTCTTCCAAGGAAGAAAATCCCTCTTCGATCAAGATGTCCGCAACCTCCTCATCGACATCGAGTTTCTCGCAGAACAGCGCACGCAAACGGCCCTGCTCCTCACCGCTGCGCTCAGCGGCAGCGGCCACCGTCATCAGATTGATGGTCCAGCCTGTCAGCTCGGACGCCAGCTTGACGTTCTGGCCACCGCGGCCGATGGCCATCGCGAGGTTGCCTTCGTCCACCACCACATCCATCGCATGTGCTTCCTCGTCGACTACGATGGAGCTTACTTCTGCGGGCGCGAGCGCGTTGATAACGAACTGAGCCGGGTCAGCCGACCACAGAATAATGTCTACATTCTCGCCGCCCAACTCATTGCGCACAGCTGTCACGCGCGAACCACGCAGCCCGACACAGGTACCGATCGGGTCGATGCGCTGATCATTGGATTTGACAGCAATCTTCGCGCGCAATCCCGGGTCGCGCGCCGCGCCTTTGATCTCAAGAAGACCATCTTCGATCTCCGGCACTTCCAGGTCGAATAACTTGGCGATGAAGTCGGGCGCTGTACGCGACAGAATCAATTGAGGGCCACGCGCACCACGATCTATGCGTAATAGATAAGCGCGCACACGATCGCCGACGCGCAAATTTTCTTTTGGAATCTGTTGATCGCGCGGCAATAGCGCCTCCATGCGACCGACTTCGACGACGGCGTTGCCACGCTCGACACGCTTGATACTACCGGTAACGAGATGTTCGTTGCGGTCCAGAAAATCGTTGAGGATTTGCTCACGTTCGGCGTCACGAATGCGTTGCAGAATCACCTGCTTCGCCGCCATTGCGCCGATACGGCCAAAATCGATCGGCTCTAGCGGATCTTCCACATAGTCGCCGATCTGAATATCGGGGAATTGTTCACGCGCATCGATGATACCCATCTGCGCTTCGTCGTTCTCGACTTCGGCATCGACCATCACCAGCCAGCGACGGAAAGATTCGTAATCACCTGTCTCGCGATCAATCGTAACGCGTACGTCGGCGTCGTCGTGGATACGTTTTTTCGTGGCCGAGGCAAGCGCCATTTCCAGCGCCGAGAACACGATCTCTTTGCCGACATTCTTTTCGCGCGACAGCGCATCTACAAGCAGCAATACCTCGCGGCTCATTGCTCAACTCCTCAAACGCTTAATCGAACTTCGGCACAACGCGTGCCTTCTCAATTTGATCCAGAGTGAAACTCTGCTCACCCTTGTCAGTCTCCAACATGACAATATCATCACGCACACCGAGCAAGCGACCAGCAAAATTACGCTGATTGGCAATCGGCAAGCGAATGCGGACTTGCACATCCTGGCCGGCGAAACGTTCGAAATCAGCCGCTTTTTTTAACGGCCGATCCAGTCCCGGCGAAGACACCTCAAGTCTGTCGTAATCGACATTCTCCACTTCAAACACGCGCGACAAGTGATTGCTCACCGTCGCGCAATCTTCCACTGTGACACCCCGTTCGATGTCCATGAATACGCGAAGCAAACGTCCTTTGGGCGAGAGCTCCAAATCGACCAGCTCAAAACCGAGTCCAGTGACGGCTTGGTCGACAATGCGAAAAATATCCATTCCGGCGCCACAAATAAAAAATGGGCAAAATGCCCATCCCGTCTGCCTCAGCCGAACAACGCGTTCGCGCCGCCCAAACCGCAGACCAACCAATCCAGCGGATTATAGCATGCTGCCCTGCGGCAGTAAATCAGCGCGGCGCCTCAGCGCGGTATCTTCGGCGCGTAATGCGGGCGTGTGGAGCGCGGGCCTTTTGGTGGCCGGCGATCATTCGGCCGTATTTGCTTTTTGGAGGCCGGCTTTCCGGTGAGCCGCTGCACCGCTTCGGACGGCATCTCTTCGTACATGCCGCGTTTGAGACGACGCGGCAGTTCCGTCGTGCCGTAGCGCACACGAATGAGACGGCTCACTGTCAGGCCGACACTCTCGAACATGCGCCGCACTTCGCGATTACGGCCTTCGGACAGCGTAACCTGGTACCAGTGATTGGTACCCTCTCCACCACCGTCGCGCAAGGAATCGAATTTTGCCAAGCCATCTTCGAGCTGGATGCCCTCAGTCAAACTCTGAATCTGTTCGGGCGAAAGCTCGCCAACTATGCGTGCAGCATATTCGCGTTCGAGCTCGTAACGAGGGTGCATCAAACGGTTGGCGAGTTCGCCGTTATCGGTGAACATCAGCAAACCGCAAGTATTGAAATCGAGGCGGCCAATCGCTATCCAGCGGCCATTGCGCAAAACAGGTAAACGGTCGAATACGCTTGGCCTGCCTTCTGGATCATCGCGCGAAACGATTTCGCCTTCTTGTTTGTGATAGACCAGCACACGCGGCGTGCGCTCGGCGAAGCGTAAATTGATCAGCTTGCCATTGACCTTGACGCGATCGTTCGGACCCACTTTCTGTCCCAAGAAAGCCGGCATTCCGTTAACACTGACCCTGCCTGCGACAATCCATTCTTCCAGCTCGCGCCTTGAAGCGAAACCTGCCTGCGCAAGCACTTTCTGTATGCGTTCGGAAGCAACCGGCAACTCTTCGGCTTCTGTGTTTTGACTACGTCGTCCACCGCCATTATTACGACGTTCGCTGCGTCGAACATTGTGCCCATCAGCGTGAAGGGGTTCAACGCTCGGCGGAGGCGGATCGATGTCGAGATCGGGCTCGAGCACATCGATCGGGCCGTGATCGATCAAACCAAAATCGGCTTGCGTTTCGCCGTTTGGCACACGCGCTTTATGAGGCTGGGATCTTGATCCGTTTCTGCTTGGCCTACCCTGCAGAGTCAGACTGTTCGGGCCTTGCGGTGGCCTCAGCGGTGAGTTCTTGCGCGCTGAGCGAGGTTTCGATTTCGGCTTCCGAGGCATCCCCGGACCTGTTTTCGGCGGTGTCGACAAGGTCAATAACTCCTTCAATCTCGCTCAATGGCGGCAGCTCCGTCAGGCTGCGTAAGCCGAGATCGTCGAGAAACTTTTTGGTAGTTGCTAATAGGGCTGGACGGCCCGGGGTGTCGCGGTAGC
>DASUGV010000153.1:0-6441 GCA_036273835.1 Rhodocyclaceae bacterium | reverse complement strand
CAAACATCTTCACGGAATGCATTCTTCATATTCACGCCCATTTCTTGCAGCGTCCTTGCGTGCAATAAAACTCCTCCGTCTCACCTCACCGCACGGCGCTCACCGAGTGCCTTATTGGCAATATTTTTTTTCGCCGCCTGCCCCCTAGCGCGAGCCGCGACGGATGACGCGGATTTGGGCGATCTGAGCCTGGAGCAGTTGACGCGCATCAAGGTTACCTCGGTGTCGCGACGCGCCGAACCCTTGGCCACAGCCGCCGCATCGATCTATGTCATTACCAGCGACGACATACGCAGGTCGGGCGCGACCAGCCTGCCGGAAGCTTTGATGCTAGCGCCCAATCTGCAGGTCGCGAGATTGAGCGGGCGCGAATATGCGATCACCGCGCGTGGCTTCAACTCCACAGCCGCCAACAAACTGCTGGTGCAACTCGATGGAAGATCGCTTTACACGCCCTTGTTCTCCGGCGTGTTATGGGATGCGCAAGATGTCGTGATGGAAGATATCGACCGCATCGAAGTGATCAGCGGTCCCGGTGCGACGCTGTGGGGCTCCAACGCCGTCAACGGCGTCATCAACATCATTACGCGCCGCGCCAAAGAAACACAGGGCGGCCTGGCGTCGGCATCCACAGGCGATCTGCGACATGAGCAGGAAGTACGCTACGGCGGCGCGGTATCGGACAATACGAATTACCGCATTTATGCCAAACGAGAAAACAGTGAGCAGACAAACCGCCCCAACGGAACGGGCGCGTCCGATGCATGGCACAAGACGCAGGCTGGTTTTCGTGTGGACATGGACCAAGCCAAAGGTGGCGTGACCATCGAAGGCGACGCTTATGACGGATACATAGACCCGGCGGCGCCGGAGATGGCACACATATCTGGTTCCAATCTTTTGACTCGCTGGACCGGTCAGACAGCAGGCGGTAGTAGCCAGACTGTGCGCTTTTACTACGATGGCACGGAAAGGCACGTACCGGGGCTCTTTGAGGAGCAGCTCAAAACGTTCGACCTGTTGGCGCAGCAAGACACCAAGCTCGGTATTCACGATTTCGTCTATGGGACGGGCTATCGGTTATCTCGCGATCACATCGTCAACGGATCCGCCGAAGCATTTCTGCCGACGGACGAAGACCTGCGCTGGATGAACGTCTTCGCTCAGGACGATGTCATGGTATCGAAGACAACGCGCGCAACGGTGGGCGCGCGCGCTGAATACAATGTGTATTCGCATTGGGAATTTCTGCCCAGCCTGCGTCTGAGCCAGAATGTAAGCAAGGACTCTGTCATCTGGAGCGCACTATCACGCTCGGTGCGCGCGCCTAGCAGGATAGACCGCGATCTTTTCGCGCCCGGCAATCCACCTTTTCTTCTAGCCGGAGGGCCTGAGTTCACATCGGAAGTGGCCAACACGGCTGAGCTGGGTTTCCGGCAACAAGCTACGTCGCTGTGGTCGTACTCGCTGACCTCATTCTATGAACGCTTCCGCAGATTGCGCGCGGCCACGATCAGCAATGGAAAAGTCGTGTTCGATAACGGCGATAACGGCCATACTTATGGCGTGGAAGGCTGGACGACCTATCGGATCAACCAAGCATGGCGCGTCGATGCGGGTTTCTTGCGCATGCGCAAGCTTTATTCGGCCGAACCCGGCAGCGCGCTCGACCTCAACACGATCGGCGACGATCCGAAGTATCAATGGCAAGTGCGCACAACGGTGGATGCGACGAGCAAGCTGGATTTCGCGGTAAGCGTCCGGCATGTCTCTGCACTGCCAAACCCTGCGGTGCCTTCATTCACCGAAGTCGACTTGCATTCGTCATACAAGATCTCGCCCAAGCTCACGGCATCGCTGTCGATATTGAATGCACAAGGCGGCTCGCACCAGGAAATGATCACGAGCAGCACAGTGGGTAGCGAGTTCTCACGCGAAATCTATGTGGCATTGACGGCAGGTTTCTGACGCAAGTTTCTGATAACCGCGCACGATCGATAAAAACCTGCCGCCGTTTTTCGCAGAACGCTACTTCGATGACGGCATCGAGGACTGCGCTGCGGAAAATTCTTCCGCGGACAATTTGCCATCCTTGTCCGCATCAGCCTGTGTCCAGATTTTAAGGAGGGCTGGCGCCGCCGCCGCTTCGTTGCGATCGACAAAACCATCTTTGTTAGTATCTAGCTGCGAGAAGCTGGGAATGCGTGTATCGGAGGATTGAGGCTGAGTATCCGAATAGCCCTGCGCGTGCAGCGGTCTAGCGAAATAGACGGCCGTGGTGAAGAGAAATACAACGATCGTAACTTGGCGAATATTCGTTCGAGTCATATTGGGTTACTCCTATCGGATCGGAAATAAAAAGCCGATGACTTCATGAAACAAGTCAATGGTTCTCCTTTGTTGCAGTTATCGTGCCTGATGATCTTTCCCATACAAATAAGGCTGCCCGCTGAAAAGCAACCGTCGAGATCGCGATCAAATCGTTGCTTTATGACGACAGCGTATAGGGCCAAAGCGCTCGAAACTTATGAAGGACGGGGCCTTTTCCATGTCGTTCGATGGCAACACCACGGCGTGCTGTCCATAGCCAATGGAAATATTCAGTTCTTGCCACGTGGCTTTTATTGCGGACATGGCGAGCCGCATCGATGAACTGCGTCAGCATGGACCTCGCCCGGCCATAACGTATAATCCGGCGCTTGTTTGAAAGCCGCCACTCATGACACCGCTTGAGCACGAAATCAGCCGCCGCCGTACCTTCGCCATCATTTCCCACCCTGACGCGGGCAAGACCACGCTCACGGAAAAACTTTTATGGTTCGGTGGCGCGATTCAAGTCGCCGGCGAAGTGCGCGCGCGCAAAGCGTCGCGACATGCAACGTCCGACTGGATGGAGCTGGAAAAGCAGCGCGGCATTTCCGTCACCTCGTCGGTAATGCAATTCCCCTATCGCGACAACATCATCAATCTGCTCGACACGCCGGGCCACCAGGATTTTTCGGAAGACACCTATCGCACGCTCACCGCCGTGGATTCCGCTGTCATGGTGATCGACTCTGTCAATGGCGTGGAAAGCCAGACCATCAAACTGCTTAACGTGTGCCGGCTGCGCGACACACCCATCCTCACCTTCATCAACAAGCTGGACCGCGAAGGCAAGGAACCCATCGATCTACTCGACGAAATCGAATCGGTACTGGAGATGGAATGCGCGCCGATGACATGGCCCATCGGCATGGGTAAGCGCTTTCGCGGCGTCTATCACCTGTACAACGACAGCATTTCTTTTTTCGATCCGCATGCCGAGAAAGGTACGTCCGAAATCATCGAAGGACTGCACAACCTGCGTCTGGACGAAGTGCTCGGCACGCAGGCTGAAGAACTGCGCAACGATGTCGAACTTGTGCGCGGCGCCTCCCACGCTTTCGACCGAGAGAAATATCTGGCGGGCAAGCAGACGCCTGTATTCTTTGGATCGGGCGTCAACAATTTCGGCGTGCAATCCGTTCTTGACGCCATTGTCGATCTATCTCCGACGCCGCTGACGCGCCCTGCGGAAACGCGCCAAGTGGAACCTGCGGAGATAAAATTCTCCGGCTTCGTTTTCAAGATCCAGGCCAACATGGATCCCAAGCATCGCGACCGCATCGCGTTCATGCGCGTGTGCTCTGGACGCTTCGAGCGCGGCATGCGCATCAAGCAGGTATCGCAGGCCAAACAGTTCGCGGTCAACAACGCCATCACCTTCATGGCGCAGGATCGCAATACCACCGACGAGGCATATCCCGGTGACATAATCGGCATTCCCAATCACGGCACGATCAGGCTAGGCGACACGTTCACCGAAGGCGAAAACCTCAAGTTCACCGGCATCCCTTCCTTCGCGCCCGAACTCTTCCGTCGCGCACAGATCAAGAACCCACTGAAGATGAAGCAGTTGCAGAAGGGTTTGCAACAGCTCGCCGAAGAAGGCGCCACGCAGCTCTTCAAGCCATTGTCATCGAACGATCTCATCCTCGGCGCCGTCGGCATGCTGCAATTCGACGTCGTCGCCCACCGGTTGGAATTCGAATATGGCGTCGACGTCGTCTTCGAGCCTTGCAACTGGGCCACCGCGCGCTGGTTGCGCGGCAGCGAACTGGATTTAAAAAACCTCGTCGACAAGGCGCCCGCCAACATCGCGTTGGATGGCGCCGACGAGTATGTTTATCTTGCACCTAACCGCGTGAACCTGAGCATGGCGCAGGAGCGGCATCCGAATGTGCGTTTTCTCGAAACGCGAGAGGTTTATTAATCCGGGTGCGTCGATATGCAACGGTTGGATGACGTACATCATGCTCCGGCACGCAATCTGCAAGCGCGCTTCGTCGATGACGTGCTGACGAATCGCCATAACCGCGCGATTCTCCACCGTTGGAGCGATCTCGCGTTGCCGGATGGCTGGCTCGTCGCGGGATGCCTGTTTCAGACGGTATGGAATCTCCAGACCGGTAAAGCGCCGGAAGCAGACATCAAGGACTATGATCTTTTCTATTTCAATCCGGATGACCTGAGCGAAGCGATCGAACGTGAGGTACAAGCGCGAGTGGATTCGGTGCTGGGCAATCTTGGAGTTACCGTCGAAGCGTCCAACCAGGCCCGCGTACATCTGTGGTACGAATCTTTTTTTGGAAAGCCCTACGAAGCCTTACGAAGCTCCACAGAAGGCATCGACCGCTTTCTCGTACCCGCCACCTGCGTCGGTATCAAACCCGGCACCATCTATGCACCATACGGCCTCGATCTGATGTATGACGGCGTACTAGGCATGAACCCACTTACACCGCATATCGAACTTTTCGAGCAAAAAGTAGCGTCTTATCGTGCGCGCTGGCCGTGGCTAACCGTAACGAGCAAGTAGGATGAAATAATCGGTGGTGGGCGCATGTTTAGCCATCCGATGAATATCCTTACCGCACCCTACGCTGTTTACACCCATACCGCTCACTCACGGGAACCTTCGACAAGCCCCAGAATCCTATTACCGCTTTAAGGTAACATCACTGAGCACGGCGCAATAACTCTGTCATCTCAAAACCCCCATTCTAGGAGAGCCACCATGAGTCGTCTGACCGCAAAGGATTTTCCTCCCGAAGTGATGAAGCTATTCGACCAATATGTACATGGAGGTATTTCGCGCCGTATCTTTCTGGAATCTGCGGCCAAGTACGCCGTCGCCGGCATGACGGCGACGGGTTTTCTCGCCGCATTGAGTCCGAAGTTCGCGGAAGCCCAGCAAGTCAAACCTGATGACAAACGCATCAAAACGAGCTGGCAGGAAATTCCTTCGCCGCAAGGTTACGGCAAAGTGCGCGGCTATCTGGTAGAGCCTGCCAACGCGACAGGTAAGCTGCCGGTTGTACTTGTCGTACACGAGAATCGCGGCCTCAATCCGCACATCGAAGACATCGCGCGCCGCCTCGCGCTCGATAACTTCATCGCCTTCGCACCCGATGCCCTGTTCCCGCTTGGCGGTTACCCTGGTGACGAAGAAAAAGCCGTCGCGCTTTTCGCCAAGCTCGACCAGAACAAAACACGCGAAGACTTTCTTGCCGCCGCGGACTGGCTTGCCAAATTGCCGCAGGGCAACGGCAAGATGGGCGCGGTGGGATTCTGTTATGGCGGTGGCATGGTCAACTTCCTGGCCACGCGCCTGCCCAATCTCGCTGCCGCGGTTCCCTTCTATGGCACCCAACCCTCCGCCGAGGACACCGCCAAGATCAAATCTCCATTGCTTGCCCACTACGCCGGCAATGACACACGCATAACTTCCGGCTGGCCAAAATTCGATGAGGAACTCACGGCAGCGGGTGTGAAGCACGAAGGCTACGTCTACCCTGGCGTGGAGCACGGTTTCAACAACGACACAACACCGCGCTACGATGAAGCGGCCGCGAAGCTCGCCTGGCAACGCACGATCGCGTTCCTCAACACGAATCTGCGCGGCTAGCTATTTGCAGCAGATCAGGGCGCAAGAAAGAGCATCTTGCGCCCAACCATCACAAGCCAAGCATGGTGCAGGGACGCCATCCCAATCCTTAGTTTCATTGAAACGTGCGAAATTTAATACGCCGTGTTCCGCCAAGCGGACTAACATCCCCCAAGACGCTTGTCTTCCCCATAATCGTTAAATTTGATAACGCCAAGAACTCCCGCGTTTTCCGGCGTGTCTATCTGCGATCATTCAAGGGCATGCTTCATTCAGAGTCCTGAAGAAGTTCAATAGTGGTCGATTGCGGCAACGTGCTGCTTCTACTGAATGCGCACATTGAGATCGCCCGCCGGCGGTTTCAAAAAATGGAGTAATCATAATGATTAAGCGTTTCGCTCTCGCACTTACACTCGCGCTCGCTTTTACCGTTGCAAGTCAATTGCCGGCCTACGGCGTGGAAATCAAGGGCT
>DASUGV010000152.1:0-2789 GCA_036273835.1 Rhodocyclaceae bacterium | reverse complement strand
AGCATTCGTAGGCAACGGTAATGGTTTCAAGCTGGGCGGTAATTACGAGGTGGAACATAACCGCGTCACCCAGTCTATTGCCTTCGGTAATGCGGCCAAAGGTTTCGACCAGAACCATAATATGGGTGGCGTAACCTTGCTCAATAACGTGTCCTATAAGAACAATATCAACTATGGCTTTGGCGGCGCGCTCAATTCAGGCGAGCAAAACACCTTCCACAACAACATCTCACTGTCGGGAACGAATGCGGACAGCATCGCCAACGCCACCTCGACGAACAACACGTGGAACAGTCTGCCGGCGAGCAGCTCGGATTTCGCAAGTCTGGATACGAGCCTCGCTACAGCTGCACGGAACGCAGATGGCAGCTTGCCAGCCACCAGCCTGTTCCGTCTATCGTCCAGCAGCAAGATGATCGACAAAGGCGTGAACGTAGGTTTGCCGTTCCTAGGTGCGGCGCCGGATCTTGGCGCCTTCGAACTGAAATAAATTCATCTAAGTGGGGTGAATCTGCCCCATCTGAATTAAACGCACGCCGAGATCCGGCGTGCGTTTTTTATTCCTGACGTCTATCAGTCCAACAACCGGATATGCATCGTTCATGATCGCTGAATACGCACCGGTACTCCCTTCGCCGCAGGCGTCTTCGATGCTTTGTCGTGGTACCACAGCGGTACCAGTACATTCATTTCGGGATAGTAGCCGCCCACGCATCCATCGGGCAGTTGGAATGGCGTCACGGTAAGTCCCGCTACTTCGCGATGTACTTTGTCGCCCGCGTCGCTGATCAGACGAACGACATCGCCTTCCTGTAAGTTTTCACGTGCCATATCGGCTGGGTTAATCAACAGGATCATGCGCGATCCTTCGAGTCCTCGCAGCCTGTCACTGAAGCCATAGATCGTCGTATTGAACTGATCGTTGGAACGCATGGTGATCAGGTGATAGCGGCCAGGCGCGTCGCCGATGCCGAGTGATGACATGACATTGGGATTAGTGAATTCGGCCTTGCCACTCTCGGTTTTCCAAACCCGTTTGTGCGCGGCATTACCGCGATAGAAGCCGCCGGGCTGAAACATGCGCGCGTTGAAATCATGAAACTCTTCGGGATAAGTCTCGGCAATCATATTGCGTACAACACCGTAGTCGCTTGTCCACTTATCCCATTGCCATTTCGGGTGCGCTGGCAACGTAGCTTTGGCGATGCCAGCAACAATGGCAAGTTCGGACAACAGATGCTCGCTGGCGGGTTTGCGTTTGCCGATGGAACCGTAGATATGGCTGAAGCTGTCTTCGATGGATACGGATTGTGGACCGCTAGCCTGTACGTCCTCTTCCGAGCGCGCGAGACAAGGCAGCAGATAAGATGCGCGGCCATGCACAAGATGACTGCGGTTGAGCTTGGTCGCAACGTAAACCGTGAGCGCTTGTTTCGTCCACGCTTGTTCCATTGCTTCGCGCTCCGGAATCGCGCGAACAAAGTTACCTCCAAGGCTAATGAAACCCTGTACCGATCCATCGAGGATACCTTCGCAAGCGTCCACAGTAGTGAGTCCTTTCTCCCGCGGAGGCTCGAAGTCGAACATCTTGGCCAGCTTGTCGAGCGGCACGAGTTCCGGCTTTTCGGAAATACCGACAGTGCGCTGACCTTGCACGTTCGAGTGTCCGCGCACGGGCGCCATGCCTGCACCTTGGCGGCCGACATTGCCACGCATCAGCATCAGATTTACCAACATGCCAATGCTCTGTGAGCCGTGGACATGTTGAGTGAGACCCATGCCATAGACGCCGATTACGCGTTCGGCAGCGATATAAACGTCAGCCGCTCGTTCGAGATCAGCTCGTTTGAGCCCCGAAGTGCGCTCGATTTCACTCCAATCTGCAGCGCGAGCGGCGGCCGCGAAGGTGTCGAAACCGTGCGTATGTTCAGCGATGAAAGCGCGATCCAGAATTTCGGGCCGGCCGGCAGATATGCATTCGTCATTGACGGTCAGTACATGCTTGCATAGGCCCATCAATGCAGCGATGTCGCCACCTGGGCGCACTTGCAGATACATGTGCGATAGCTCGGTGGCGTGTCCGGTGAGCATCTGCAGCGGATTCTGCGGATTGATGAAGCGCACTAAACCTTGTTCGCGTACCGGATTGAAGGTGATGATCTTGCAGCCGCGTTTAACGGCCTCCTGCAAAGGATGCAAGAAGCGCGGACTATTGGAACCGGGATTCTGACCGAAATAAAAGATCGCGTCGCAATGCTCGAAATCCTCTAGCACGCAAGTGCCGACCGGCGAGCCGATCGCTTTCTTCAATCCAACCGAAGTCGTCTCGTGGCACATGTTCGAACTGTCGGGCAAATTGTTATGCCCGTAAAAGCGCGCGAATAACGCGTATAGGTACGAGGTTTCCAACGACGCTTTGCCCGAGGCGTAAAAGATTACAGATTTTGGATCAAGTACTTTTAGCTGCTGGCCGATACCGGCAAAAGCTTCATCCCAAGTGCATACGACATATTTGTCGGTCATCGCGTCATAACGCAGCGGCTCGGCCAGGCGACCTTGCATCTCGAGATCGTAGTCCTGCCAGCCGCGTAATTCGGCAACCGTGTGCTGCACGAAAAAATTTGGCGTGCAGCGATCACTCGTCAATTCCCAAATAGTCGACTTCGCGCCGTTCTCGCAAAACTCGAACGGATGCGGATGAGCCGGCTTGCCCCACGCGCATGACGTACACATATGCCCCGCAGTTTTATTTTGTCGCATCAGCGTCTCAAAAACGACAGGTGTGGGTG
>DASUGV010000151.1:0-2332 GCA_036273835.1 Rhodocyclaceae bacterium | reverse complement strand
TACGAAGAGTGAGCACTCTTGCACAGACACACCATGCGTATCCGCGGCTATGATTTAGTCTTTATCAAAAACAAAAATGGATATTCACTTTTATGAACACTAAACGCCGCGCCACCATCCGCGATGTTGCTAAGGCTGCTGACGTTTCAATCGCCACGATATCGAAGTTCATGAACAAGCTGCAGCGCTATTCGCCGGACGTCGAGGCAAGGATTCGCCGCGCTGTCGATGAATTGGATTACCACCAGAGTCTGGCCACGCGCAGTTTGATCTCGGGCCAGACACGCACGGTGATCTTGGCGGTTCAGGACATACAGAATCCGTTCTTCACCAATTTGTTCAGGGGCGCCAGCCGGGTTGCGTTGGCAAACGAGTACAGCGTATTGGTCGTAGATCTCCAGGAAAATCCGTCAGGCGAGCGAAGTCTGCTGGAAGGGCTATCGCGTCGGGCCGATGGACTTATCGTGGTCACACGCCTGCCTGATACGGAGTGGCTGACCAAACTCGGCAAATCCGTCGTGATGCTGGGCCCGCTGAGACACCCAGGAATCACTTCGATCAATGCAGATGGCCAACAAGGCGCTTACATGCTGGGGAAACATTTGCTTGAGACAGGACGACGGCGTATCGCCTATTTGGGTTTCGAACGTGATGTCCGCAAGATTCAAGGCCTATCCGCCGCATTGGCCGAAGGCGGACTCACGCCCACTGTCCATACGGCATTCGCGTCGACGCTCGAGGGCGGCGAACGGGCCGCGTCAACGCTGCTGCTGGGCGACCAGCGTCCTGATGCCGTGGTGTGTAGAAACGATCTGATCGCGATAGGTCTGATGCACGAAGCACAAGCGTTGGGACTACGTGTCCCTGATGACATTGCCATTACCGGATTCGACAACATTCCCGTCGCGCGTCACTTGCAGCCGGCGCTGACGACGATCGACATGCGCAGCGAGGAACAGGGAGAAATCGCCATGCAAAAATTGCTGGACGCAATTTTTCAAAAGAATACTGTCGAAGACATCTGGCTCGCTCCACATTTGATTCTGCGCGAATCGACGCGTGCACCGATAGCGAAATCTTCGAAGGCTGCGGTAATCCAAGATGTGAATTAGATGACCGCACATATTCGATATCGAATCGAGCGCTTACGTTGCCGTTTTGACCGCGATCGAACACAAATCAGAGTACATTATCCGCCTAAGTAAATCGCTCACCGAAATCGGAAAGACAATCAGTAAGCATGGATACTAAACGCCGGGCCACGATTCGCGATGTTGCAAGTGCAGCCGATGTTTCGATCGCGACGGTATCGAAATTCATGAATAAGTTGCAGCGCTATTCGCCGGAAGTGGAGGCTAGGATCCGTCACTGCGCCGAAACGCTGGGTTACCGCCGAGGATTGGCTATCCATAGCATGGCCACCGGCCGAACGCGCACGGTAGGCATGGCAATCCAGGACGTTCGCAATCCGCACTTCGCCAGCCTCTTCAGAGGCGCCAGCCGGATAGCGGCCACGCACGAATACAGCTTGCTGGTGGTCGATCTGCAGGAAAATCAATCCAGTGCGCTAGCTATGCTGGAAGCATTATCAAGACGCGTAGACGGGCTCATTGTCAGCTCACGCGTTCCGGACGAATCCGTCGATTGGCTCATTGCGCTGAATAAGCCGGTGGTATTTTGCGGCCGAATACAACGGCAGGGAATCATCTCGGTCCATACGGATAGCTATCGGGCGGCTTACATGCTGGGGCAACATCTGATCGAGTCTGGAAGACGCCGCATATCCTATCTTGGCTTTCCCGCCGCCGGGTGGAACGCCGAACGTATCCGGGGCTTGTCCGATGCGCTAGCCAAAAAGGGGCTCACGCCCACTTTGCATGAAACCTCCTCGCCTTCGTTAGAAGGTGGAAGGAATGCCGCCACGTCGATCCTGCTCGAAGGGCAGCGCCCCGATGCCGTGGTCGGCGGCAATGACCTGATCGCAATCGGGTTGATGCATGAAGCCCAATCATTGGGTTTGCGTATTCCCGAAGATATCGCCGTTGCCGGATTCGGCGACACACCTGTAGCGAGCTATATGTGGCCACCGCTCACCACGGTTGATCTGCGCAGCGAGCAGCAAGGCGAAGCGGCAATGCACAGACTGATGTCGGCCATCTTGAAAGAAGATACGAGCAATGAAGTTGAACTTGAACCTCATCTGGTTGCGCGCGCTTCAACACGTGGACGAGGACCGGCAGTTTAAATATTCGGCGTCTCGCCCCATCTAGTTTTTCGAAGAAAAAATAATCCTCTTGTCATATGGCTGCTAAACGCCGCGCTTCAATCCGTG
>DASUGV010000150.1:0-7390 GCA_036273835.1 Rhodocyclaceae bacterium | reverse complement strand
CCGTACGCGCCTGGGAGCGTGGCGTACTGCATGGCATCACGCTGTACGCGCGACGCTCCACATCATATTCGCACATCGATCCAGAGGCTTGTCGTGAAATGTTCATTCGCGAAGGTCTGGTGGAGGGCGAACTCGACGACGCGCATGCGAAGACGATGCCTTTCTTTCAGCACAATTGCAAGTTGATGGCCGAGATTGAAAGGTTGGAGCACAAGATCCGGCGGCCGGATGTGCTGGTCGATGCGGCGCTGATCCATGCGTTTTATGACGCGCAGATTCCGCGCGAAGTTACCGACGTGCGTGCTTTCGAGGCGTGGCGTAAGCAGGCCGAACAGAAGCAGCCGCGTTTGCTGTATCTGGAGCGCGAGCAACTGATGCGTCACGAAGCAGCGGGCGTGACCAGCGATAATTTCCCGAGCAGTTTGATGGTGCTGGGCCAGAAACTGAACCTCAGCTATGTCCATCAGCCCGGCGAGGCCGATGACGGCGTCACATTGACGGTGCCCTTGGCGATGCTCAATCAGGTGCCGGTGAATCGTTGCGAGTGGCTGGTACCGGGATTGCTGGAAGAGAAAGTCGTCGCGCTGCTCAAGAGTGTGCCGCCGAAACATCGTCATCGCCTGCTGCCGATCGGCGATAGCGCGGCGGCATTCATGGAGCATATTGCGTCAAATAAGCTCAGCATTGACGAACCGTTGCTCAAAGCCCTACAGCGCTTCGTCGAGGATAGAGTGCAACTGAAATTGCCGCTGGAGAGTTTTCGAACGGAAAACCTTAATTCGCATTGCCTCATGAACTTTCGTGTCGTCGATCCGCATGGTCGTGTGTTGGGTCAGTCGCGCAATCTATCGGAGCTGAGGGTTCGCTTCAAAGATCAGGTTGCCGCAGCATTCGGGGCAGCGCAGATGGCGAGTCCGATGAGCGAGGGATTGAGCAAGGCCGCTCCCGCGAAAAACACCGATGCCTCAGCTTCGTCGGCGTCTGCCAAAGCGGGTAATAGAAAAGAATCGTCAGCAGGAACTACCGAATTGCCGGGATTTACTTCATGGTCATTCGGCGAGTTGCCGGAACTGCTGGAAGTAAAAATTGCGGGCAAGACGATGCTTGGCTTTCCGGCGCTGCATGACGATGGCAATAGCGTCAGCCTGCGTGCGTTCGACACTGAAGAAGAAGCCGCGCGCGTGCATCGCAAAGGACTTGGGCGATTGTTCGCGCTGAAGCTCGCGGCGCAAGTCAAGGCAATCGAAAAGCTACCGGGGCTGCGTGATCTCACTTTGCAATTTATGCCATATGGATCAGAGGCCGAGCTCAAGGCGCAACTCGTGACGGCGACGCTCGATCGAACATGCTTGCTCGATCCGCTACCGACCGACGCTGCAACTTTCGCTCAACGCGTGCGGGATTCCAAGCCGCGAATCACGCTGGTGGCGCAAGAATTGATGCGGCTTGTTGCATTGACGATTGCCGAGCATGCGGCACTCAACAAGAAACTGCTCGGCATCAAGGGGTTTCCCGAAGCGCTGGCGGACATGCAAACGCATGTGGCGAAACTGATGCCCAAGAATTTTCTCGTCGCTATTTCCTACGAGCGCCTCGTGCATTGCGCGCGCTATCTGAAAGCTGGCAGCGTGCGTATCGACAAACTGCGCACAAACCCGGCGCGCGATGCGCAACTGATGGCAGAGGTGAAATCGCTTCAACAAGCTTTTGAACGCGAGTGGTTGGCCAAAGCGAAGGCCAGCGTCGTGGATCCGCAATTGGAGGAATTCCGCTGGCTGCTGGAAGAGTTGCGAGTCAGCCTGTTCGCACAGGAACTGAAGACACCAGTGCCCGTGAGTGTGAAGCGCCTGCAGAAAATCTGGGACAGCAGGCCGCGTTAGTGCCGCTGATTGACCATCAAGGCGTCAAGGACACTTCGGCACCTAAAGCGCTTCATGTCAGCATGCATTAGATTATGCTAATGTCATTATTCTCTCCGCTTGCGCGATATTCCGGCAACGCCGGAGCGGCAATTTCTGCCGCTATGTATTTGTCATGTTATGGGCTGGGGTGTATTTCATAAGATACTGTAAATAAACAACTTTTTTGCCTCGTTGGATCATATTTATCAGGTGGCAAAAGAATTGCTTACTCCTGTCGTAATTAGTTCAGGAGCGTACGTCAATGTCCAGCCTACTCGATATCGGACTCACGGGTCTCAACGCAGCGCAGGCAGCGCTGCTGACGACCAGCCACAACATCGCTAACGCGAATGTCGATGGCTTTACGCGTCAGCAAATTGTCCAAACGACGCAGCAGCCCATGTTTACGGGCGAGGGCTTTTTCGGCAGCGGCACCAAGGTCGAGACCGTCAAACGCATCTACAGCCAGTATCTCGAAAATCAGGTGATGTCGGCGGATACCACGCATTCCCAGCTTGATACCTACAACACACAGGTTTCGCAGATCGATAACTTGCTCGGCGACACAACGGTCGGCTTGACGCCCGCTTTGCAAAGCTTCTTCGATGGTGTGCAACAAGTAGCCGCGAATCCTGCAAGCGTGCCATCGCGTCAAGCGATGCTATCGAATGCGCAAAGCCTGGCGACCAGTTTTCAGACGATCGCGCAGCGCTTGACCGAGATACAAGATGGCGTAGAAGGGCAGATCTCTTCGTCAGTGACCAATATCAACAGTTATGCCGCGCAAATCGCTGCGCTCAACAAGAGCATCATCACTTCGCAAGTGGCTGGTCCTACACAACCGGCAAACGACTTGATGGATCAGCGCGGCGAACTCGTCGAACAATTGAACCGCGAAGTGGGTGTGACCACCATTACGCAAGATGACGGCTCGGTCAATGTATTCATTGGCAATGGACAACCACTGGTAGTCGGTATCAATTCTTACACCGTCACCGCTACGCCATCGGTCGACGACGGACAGAGTCTTTCAGTCGGATTGAAATTGCCGACGGGCAATTCCGTGCAAATACCGGATAGCTTGATCTCCGGCGGCAATTTGGGCGGCCTGCTGCAATTCCGTGCCGATGCGCTGCGGCCCGCACAAGATGCGCTAGGCCGGGTTGCCGTGGGAATTACGGAAACATTCAATGCTCAGCACAAACTGGGACAGGATCTCGATGGCGTGATGGGCGGCAATTTTTTCACGCCCTTGACGCCTACCGTGCAAAATTTGCCGGACCCGACAACAGGCATTCCGCCGGCCGCAACCTTATCCGGTTCCTATACGTCGGTAGCGAATCTCACCAACGAGGATTACATTCTCGCTTATGACGGTACGAATTATTCTCTGACACGCCAATCCGATAATTCGGTCGTGTACTCGGGCGCAACGTTGCCAACCAACGTCGATGGATTTTCCCTCAGTGTCGCGAGCGGCACGGTTGCCGCAGGGGATCGCTTTCTGATTCAACCGACGCGCTTTGCCGCTCAGAACGTGCAAGTGGCTATTCAAGACACCCGCCTGATCGCAGCCGGCGCGCCATTTACTACCGCGGCGGCGTCTTCCAATACCGGCACCAGCAGTATTTCGCAAGGCTCGGTGGTGAGCTCGACGGGCATCGCTTCGACACCGCCGCATATGGGAAATATTACATTGACATTCGATGCCGGCACCAATTTGTTCACCCTGGGCGGGGCGGCGGCCGGTACGCTTGCCTACAACCCGGTGTCGGATTCGGCCGGCAAAACTTTTACGCTGGCTTCGCCAAATATATCTTTCACCATTGGCGGAACGCCTAATACTGGCGACGTTTTCAATATCGCCAGCAATGACAGCGGCGTATCCGATAACCGAAACGCGGTGGCGCTAGGCGGACTGCAGAGCGTCAAAACGCTGCTCGGAGGCAGCGCAAGTTTTCAATCCGCCTATAGTCAGTTGGTGAGCGACGTGGGCTCGCAAACGCGCCAGTCGGAAGTTGGCGTTTCGTCGCAGGAAGGTTTGCTGACGCAGGCCAAGGCCAGTCAGCAGTCTCTTTCCGGCGTCAATCTGGATGAAGAAGCTTCCAATCTTTTACGCTTTCAACAGGCTTATCAGGCGTCGGCAAAAGTGATGAGCATCGCTGACAAATTGTTCGATGCAGTCCTGTCCATAGCGGGGTAGTGGCAATCATGAGAATCAGCACTTCGATTTTGTACGACACCAACGTTGCAACAATGAACAACCAGCAGACCAATCTGCTGCAGTTGCAACAGGAACTTTCGCTCGGCACGCGCGTATTGACGCCCAGCGACGACCCGGTCGCTTCCGCTGCGGCGCTGGACGTTTCGCAGTCGGAAGGCATATTGGCCCAGCATACCAATAACCAGGGCGCGGCGAACGATTCTCTGGCGAATCTGGATAGTACGTTGTCATCGATCGGCGATATCGTCTCTTACGTCAAAGAGCGTACCGTGCAAGCGGGTGATGGCGCGCTTTCGCCCGCGGATAGAAAATCCATCGCGACGGATGTGCGCGGGCAATTCGCGAGCCTGCTTGGATTGGCCAACGGAACCGACCTTAATGGTCAGTACATGTTCTCGGGTTTCAAAGGCGATACCGTACCTTTCACGGGCTCTTTGCAGGGCGGCGTGACCTATCAGGGTGATCAAGGGCAACGCACGCTGGAGGTCTCCAGTTCGCGCCAAATGCCGGTGAGCAATAACGGCGATGAAGTGTTCATGAATATCGACAACCTCAATGGCCGTTTCAATACGAGTCAGGGTTCGACGAACGCAGGCGGCGCCATCATCAGCGATGGAACGGTTGTCGGCCCGTATGCCAATGGCAAGTATGGCATCAAGTTCACGTCGCCGACGACGTACGCAATTTATGATCGTGCTGCCGACCCCACCATGACTGGCGCGCCGCTGGGCACCGGCACATATACGGATGGCGCACCCATCGATATACCGCCAGCACCTGCCACGGCGCAGATACAAGTCAGTATCGCGGGCACGCCCGCGACCGGCGAGACGTATCAGATGGATCCGGGCGGCACGACCAGCATGTTCACAATTTTTCAGCAACTTGTCGGTGCGTTGGAAAACACCACGGGTAATAGTTACCAAACTGCGGTGTCCGATGCATTGGGCCGTCTAGACAACGCGCAGGACAATATCTTGAAGTTGCGCGCGAAGACCGGCGCGCAACAAACCGAAGTGAGCGCATTGCAAGACGTCGGTCAGGGCCTTAAGGTGCAATATGCTACGCAGACGAATCGTCTGACCGGATTGGATTATGCAAGTGCTATATCCGATCTGCAGCAGCAGCAGAATTCGTTGGATGCGTCGCAAAAGTCGTTTGTGAAAATCACCAGCATGTCATTGTTCGATTTACTCTGAGCAATGAGTATGTATCGAATCAATTGCTCGATTCTTGCCGCGTTGCTTACCGTACTGGCGATGTCGCTGCTAAGTGCCTGCCACACCATCTCGGGCGAGTTTCCACGTAACAAGTCCCTCGTTCCGGACGCCGATTTGCATATCTTCCCGGGTTACCGCCTGGCATTGGATGACGCTATCATGATTGCCGGTGTGGCCTATCTTGTCTATCAGGTGGTCGACCCGCTTGCGCCCAACTGGGATATCCACGAAACGCGACTTGCCAATAACCGTGTTTTATACAACATGAACATGCAACGTGTTCATGGCGGCGGAGATGGCGAAGCTCGTCAAGTACTGGCTCGCCGCGCCGCGGCACTGGCACGCGAAGAAGGCTTTGCCGGCTATGAAATTCACCGCTACGAAGAATCTCTCGACTCCCGCATCTTGTTTCCGCATCGCACGGTCGAGGCCGAAATTACGTTGATTGCCGCGCCACCTAAACAAGCCGTCAACGATGCTCTGATCGATTGAATTTACGAATCAGAACGCTCGCGAACATGCATTGTTTCATTTTGTTGCAGGGCGGGAAAATGCAGTGAAGTACATCACATTGACTCCCAAATTGCATCTTGATTGAAACACAACTGTCGACTCAATTAGGCATAGTGGCTAGGACACAAGTTGATACCAACTCAATAGCGCCAAAAGAGCGTGTCGAAGACAGCGTTACCACTTGCTCGCAGGAGATCTGCCATGTTTGATCGTAGACGTCAGTCAATATCCGCAATGAACTTTGTCCAAGCCAGCCGCCGCCTGCATAGCGGAGAAAAGCTTCCCGCTTTGCCCGGTTTGGCCGATCAGTTGTTCGCGTGCCAGGATGCGCTCGCGCGTAGCCGCCAACAGCCGGTGGAAGACGAAGTCGAATTGGAAGAAGTAACAAGCTGGAACGAAATCGAAGAAGGCGACGACGATTCGGATGCCGTCGCATAAGCTAAATACCGGATCAATGAATTGAGACTTGCGTAATCTGCAGGGACTGTATATAAATACAGTACTGGAGATTTCGCATGTCACTATCCGTATCGCAACTGCTCACCGAACGGCAACAGGCCGTTCTCGATTTCATCCGTCAATGCGTCGAAACGCGGGGGTCGCCTCCCACGCGAGCAGAGATCGCTTCCGCGTTCGGCTTTGCCTCACCCAACGCCGCAGAAAGTCATCTCAAAGCGCTTGCACAAAAAGGCGCGATCTTGCTGGAAGCTGGCTCAGCTCGTGGCATTCGCTTGGTCGAGGCGCTGGGCTTACCGTTGATTGGCCGGGTCGCGGCGGGAGCGCCGATTCTTGCGCAAGCGCACGTGCAATCCCGTCATCAAATCGATCCCTCGTTATTTTCTCCACGCGCCGATTTTCTCTTGCAGGTACGTGGCATGTCGATGATCAACGCCGGCATCCTTGATGGCGATTTGCTTGCCGTGCATCGAACTGCCGAAGCGCGCAATGGACAGATCGTCGTTGCTCGCGTTGAAGAAGAAGTCACCGTCAAACGTCTCAAGCGCAGGCGCGATGGTGTCGTCGAACTCATCGCCGAAAACCCCGATTTCGAGCCCATCGTAGTCGATGCATCGCGCACGTTGGCGATCGAAGGTATCGCTGTAGGTTTGATTCGGGATGGATTTTCGCACTGATTGTTGGGCGTGAAATATAAGAAGCGCATTCCTTTCTTGTGGTCATTAGTCTTTTCTGGAGAGTTGCAATGATGTCGTACCGTGTTCAATCGTTTTGCCAAATGACCTGTCCAGCGGCTTCGGTCGTCTCGCCGCTCGCTGTTCAGTCAGCGCCGCTATCGCATGCCAAACGCATCAGCATTCGGCCGCAAGCCATTCTGGATGTCGTACGTCGACGCGGACGGAGTTGGGGATTGCTTGCACAGTACGAAGAAGGTCGTCTGGGCTTGAGGCGTTGAAGACGATTCGCGAACGCTGAGATCGAGCGACATATCAATTCGTCGCGTTTTCTCTCTCGTAGGAAAATCGACGCATATTTTCGCTGACAGGTGCATCGCGCATTTAGCCGCGTGGATGCGT
>DASUGV010000149.1:0-3529 GCA_036273835.1 Rhodocyclaceae bacterium | reverse complement strand
TCGAGCTGGCGCAATTGCTCCTCCAGACTGGGAAGATTGTCGATTGCGGAGGCTTGATCGGGCGTGGAATGAGGAACCTGCGTGCCGTCGGTCAGCTCATCCGGCGCGTGGGCGTCTTGATTTTCCTGCATGAAAAATGCTCCCTGTTATGATTTTCCTTGTTGTGAATAAGGGCGCAGCCCGCAATTTCAAGTGGCGAGTGTGTTTTTTTTGCGCACTCGCTTTACGCTTCTGAGTAAGATGTCGCGGTAACTCAATTTATCGGGGTCTATGGCCACAACTCCCGAACGCATCGGCAAATACAAAATCGTCCGCGAAGTTGGTCGCGGAGCGACGGCTGTCGTCTATCTTGCCGAGAACCCGTATTACCCGGAGCCGGTAGCGCTCAAGTACATTTCATTCAAGGACAAGGGTAAGGACGAGGCGAAGTGGAACCGCCGCTTGTTCAAGCTACTGCGCGCCGAAGCCTCGGTGGCCGACAAGCTTGCGCATCCGAACATCATCAAGATTTTCGAATCGGTGATCGAAGAAGACGAAGCTTTTATTGTCATGGAATATTTCCCCGGCGGCTCGCTGGAGGACTATTGCACCTACGAGAAAATGTTGCCGATTCACCGGGCGGTGAGTGTGGTGTTCAAGTGTTGCATGGCGCTGGACTATGCTTACCGGCAAGGCATCGTGCATCGTGACATCAAGCCAGCCAACATCCTTATCAACGAAAATGACGAGGTCAAGATCACCGATTTTGGCCTTGCCATGAATGTGCACAAGAAGAGTGCCGAGGATTCGACTTTCATCATGGGCGTTGGCTCACCGGCCTATATGTCGCCTGAGCAGATCAAGAGTTACCCGCTCAACCAGAAAACCGATCTCTATTCGCTAGGTGTCGTGTTGTTCCATCTTCTGACGGGACGTCTGCCGTTCCGCGCCAAGAATCCGGCCCAGTTGGTGTACAAGATCATCAATGCCGATCCACCCTCGGCCAGCTTGTTGAATCCGCTGGTGCCCGAGCAGATGGATATTGTTTTGCGCAAGGCGCTTGAGAAGGATCTCTATTCGCGCTACAAAAATGGCGCCGAGTTCGCCAAGGATCTGTCGGCCGTTCGCTACAAGATATACGACGAGAAAGATCTCATTCCGGATACGTCGCGCTTCGGCCAATTGCGGCGCTTGCCATTCTTTACCGAATTCGATGATGTCGAGATATGGGAAATCGTACGGATTGCAGCGTGGCGTTTTGCCGAACCTCTGACCGAAATCATCAAGGAGGGCACCACCACCGATCAGCGCTTCGGCGTTCTGCTGGAGGGCGAAGTGGAAGTATCGATCGGCGGCCGGAAGGCAGCCAAGATTGCGATTGGTGACTGCTTTGGCGAGTCTGCATATCTCGACGACCAGGAACACCTTCAGCATGTCACCGTCGTCAGTCTCACCGCCACGCGTTATCTCGAAATATCACCGGCCGCCTTGTCGCTGACTTCGGAGGAATGTCTGGAGCATTTCCGTTCCAGGCTTGTTACATCCTTGGCGCGAAGATTGGCGCAAGCCGAACGAACCATTGCAGAACATTCCGAACCGGCTACCCGGGCGATAAATATAACGGTGGTTAGTTCCGAATTACAGTTGGTCGACAATTAAAGTACATGGCTTCTCGAACTGAGGCGTGCCCGTTTTCTTGAGCCTTTTTGCGATGCGGATATGTGGCGTGGAGGTTTGTTACCTCGTTAGTCCTCAGTGACAAAATCGCGCTGTCCCGCTGTCCTTTTGCCGCCATACCCATGTGTGCACGATGACATTTCGCGCGCTGCCGGCCATATTTCACGGATCGATACTCTGTCTTCAGACAAAGCGGCCTAAAGTTTACCCCGCCCCGGCCGAAAATTCTCATATCGCCGCCTTAACCCCCAGTTCCGTGGAGGATCGACGTGAGCCGAAGCAGTGTGTACGGAATCAGCCGTGTTGATAACGAAGTCAGCCGCACCCATGGGTGGCTGGTGACTATCCAGCGACGTGGCGTGATCTACCGCAAGCATTTCTCCGACGGCGTGCATGGCGGCAAACAGAAATCGTTTGGGGCAGCCAAAGGCTTCCGCGACGAGGTTATTGCCCAGCACCCGCCTTTTTCAATGCGCGAATATTCGAATATCGTCAAGAAGAACAATCGTTCCGGAGTAGTAGGCGTGTGTCGCTACTGCGCCTCGGAAACGCGCGACATGCCTGACGACAAGCAGCGTTGGTTCTGGGTGGCTTCGTGGCCACTGCCGGACGGACGACGCAAGCGTGTCAAATTCTCGGTTAAGAAATACGGTGAAGAAGGCGCTTTCAAAATGGCGCTCAAATCCCGTAAGGATGCACTCAAAGCCCTGGACGGTCAGTTCGATCCGGGCGCGGTGCGTCGCAAACCGGCGCGTCGCGGCGCCAAGGCCGATGCGGTCGAACATCACAAGCTCGCTGCTTAATCAACGCTGCTTAAAACGGTTCGACGATTGAGATTGAATATGCCGAGGGGGCCTGTAGCAAGGCCCCTCGGCTTTTTGGTTTCATTCACGCGATGTGGCAGGCTGCGCTAAGCTGTGCGCTTTCGAGACGGACACGGCATGACCGACGACCAACTCCTGCGATATTCGCGCCATATCCTGCTGCCCGAAATTGGTGTCGAAGGCCAATCTGCTATTCGCAGTGGCCGCGCGCTGATTGTGGGTGCAGGCGGCTTGGGGTCGCCAGCTGCGATGTATCTCGCTTCAGCGGGCGTCGGTACGATTGTGCTATGCGACGGAGATACAGTTGATCTCACCAATCTGCAAAGGCAGATTCTGCACACGACAGCATCGGTAGGTCGCAGCAAGGTCGAATCCGGCCGCGAGTCGCTGCATCGTTTGAACCCTGAAACACACATCGAGTTGATTCCACGTCGTTTGGAAAGCATCGAGCTCGACGAGCAGATCGCGCAGGCTACGGTGGTGCTCGACTGTTCAGATAATTTTGCCACGCGACATGCCGTCAACCGCGCGTGTGTCAAACATCGTAAGCCACTCGTGTCGGGCGCGGCGATCCGCTTCGATGGACAGGTATCCGTGTTCGACTTACGACAAGTGCATAATCCCTGCTATCACTGCCTGTTTCCGGAAAGCGATGATACTGAAGAAGTACGTTGCGCGATCATGGGTGTATTCGCCCCGCTGACCGGCATTGTCGGCAGCCTTCAGGCGGCTGAAGCGCTCAAACTTTTGATAGGTTGCGGCGAACTGCTGGTGGGACGTTTGTTATTGATCGACGTGTTGACGATGAATATTCGTACCGTACGTTATCCGCGCGACGCAGCTTGTGCGGTTTGTTCAAAAACGCCGCTGGCCTAGATGTGATTTTCCGAAAGACGACTATGTCGTTGTCATGATGTGATCGGTAAGGTAAATGAAAAAGGCCTTCGCTTGTGGCGAAGGCCTTTTGAATTGCGGCAACCGATTTTAACGCAACAGCGTGAGCACCTGCTGAGGCAGGGCATTGGCCTGCGAGAGCATGGCGGTACCGG